>JBATLU010000242.1:0-13996 GCA_049289475.1 Pontixanthobacter sp.
AATACCAAACTGTCGACGGCAGCTGGCAAACGCGCAACGATGGCCCTGCAATCTTGCCAAGCTATTGCCCGCCGGCCTGAACCCGGCTTCGCATCGGCGAAATTGGGGCATTTTTTGAGCAGCGCCAGATAAATGCTGCACAGCACAAGCGAGCCGGTTGACTTGCATACCCCCCTTGCCTAAGGGAGCGACGCCCTCGGCGGGCAGCTTATTTGCTCGTGCCGCGCAACCTCGATAAAGGAGTACCCTTGTGGAGGAAAACGGCATGATCGACGAGACGCCCGCACGGGAACCCATCGCCGAGGATGCGCGCATTGATGCGCTCGAAGCGCGGTTAAAAGCCGCACGAGAGCGTGAAAATGAACGTAACCGTTTGCAAGTGCAGGGTGCCGATGCGAATTACAGCAGCGGCAACCGCGTTCTTGCAGATTTGCTTGGCGGGATTCTCGGCGGTTTGGTGATTGGCGGAACGATTGATTATTTCGCTGGAACTTCGCCCTGGGGTCTGTTGGTGATGCTGTTCCTTGGAATTGGCGTTGCTTTCAGGAACATATTCAAGATGGCGAGTACGCAATCCGGTGATCCGCCCAAGGGCGATTGATCCGCGAACGCAACGCTCAATTGGCGTAGGGACGCTTTCAACGTGGCAGCCGAATCAGGCAAAGTTGATCCGATGCATCAGTTCCACATCGAACCCTTGTTTGGTTCGAATTCGTGGGATGTGGGCGGATTCAATATCGCTTTTACCAACAGTGCGCTGTGGATGGCCATTACCGCTGTTCTGCTGACCATCTTTATTGCTGGCGGTATGAAGCGGGAGCTCGTTCCTGGTCGTTGGCAGATGACGGTTGAATTTTTCACCGGCTTCATCGATGATATGCTCGAAGCGAACATCGGTAAGGAAGGGCGCAAATATGTGCCCTATATCTTCAGCCTGTTCATGTTTATCCTGTTTGCCAATATCCTTGGCCTTCTGCCGATTGGCGTGCTGGGTCTGCACCCGTTCACCTTTACCAGCCATTTCACCGTGACTGGCGTCCTTGCGATTTTGAGCTTCTCGATCGTGCTGGTGGTTGGTTTCTGGAAGCATGGCATCAAGTTTTTCACCCTGTTTGTCCCGCATGGTACGCCGCTGCCGATGATCCCGATCATTTTTCCGATCGAGCTGATCTCATTTCTGGTCCGTCCGTTCAGCCTGGCATTGCGACTGTTTGTGGCGATGATGGCGGGTCACGTTCTGCTAAAGGTTCTGTCGTCCTTTGTTATCGACGGAACCAACGCTGGCCCCGGTTTCGCCGCATTGGTCGGTATTCCCAGTTTTATCCTGATGATTGGCATCAGCGCGCTGGAAATTCTGGTCGCCGGTATTCAGGCCTATGTTTTCGCGCTGCTGACGTCGCTGTATATTAACGACGCAGAGCATCTTCACTAAGTTATCCAAACAACCACTTAGAATTACACGAAAAAGGAATATTACAATGGAAGCAGAAGCTGCAAAATTGATCGGTGCCGGTCTCGCTGCAATCGGTGCCGGCATGGCCGCTATCGGTGTGGGTAACGTTTTCGGTTCCTTCCTCGAAAGCGCACTCCGTAACCCGGGTGCTGCTGATGGCCAGCAGGGCCGCCTGTTCATCGGCTTCGCGGCTGCCGAACTTCTCGGTCTGCTGTCATTCGTTGTTGCGATGATCCTGATTTTCGTCGCCTGATTATCCGGATTGTTGGGGCGGTTGGGCACTCTGCCTGGCTGCCCCGACAGTCTCATTCGTTTGAAAGCCGGGACCTGATCCTATGCCTCAGATAGCTCAAATCATGGAAACCTATTCCAGCCAGATTTTCTGGTTGCTGGTGACCTTTGGATTTGTCTTTTTCGTTGTTGGTCGCGGCATGGTGCCGCGGGTCATGGAAACCGTTTCCCAGCGCGACAACCAGATCGCTGGCGATTTGGCTGCAGCGCAGGCTGCCCGTGATCAGGCAGACGGCGAAGAAGAGGCATGGCGCAAGCGTGAAAATGAAAACCGCGCTGCCGCTCAGGCTCTTGTTGCAAAGGCCAAGGGCGAAGCTGCTGCCAAGAGCGAGAAAAAACTCGCTGCGGCTCAGCTTCGCATCGATGCAAAGCTGACAGCTGCCGAAAGCGAAATCGCCGAAGCGCGCAATGCAGCCTTGACCGAAGTTGAAGGCGTTGCAGCCGAAGCGGCTCAGGACATCGTCAAACAATTGGCAGGTGTCAAAGTTACTGCCGCCAGCGCAAAGTCTGCGGTGAAGAAGGCGATGGCTAATGTCTAACGCTCCCGAAGTATTTTCAACGGCAGAGGTCGCTGCGGAATCTGGTCCGACTTTGTTCGGTCTTGATCCGACTTTCTACGTCTCGCTGGCGATGCTGGTGCTCGTATTGGTCATGCTGTGGAAGAAAGTTCCCAGTATGATTGCCGGCGGTCTTGATGCCAAAATTGCCGCCATCCGCGAGCAGCTCGACGAAGCCAAGGCGTTGCGGACAGAAGCGGAAGCGCTTCGCAATGAATATGCTGCTAAAATCGCTGGCGCTGAAAAAGATGCTGAAGCGATGCTGGATAACGCCCGTAAGGAAGCTGACTTGCTTCTGGATAAGGCCGAAGAAGACAGCAAAGCGATGGTCGCGCGCCGCAAGAAGATGGCTGAAGACAAGATCGCTGCTGCTGAGCGCGATGCAGTGGATGATGTCCGCCGCCGTGCTGCGGATGCTGCAGCTTCTGCCGCCCGCGCTTTGATTGCGGAAAAGCATGATGCTGGCGCAGACCAGAAACTGGCGGATCAACTCATCTCCAGTATGTAATCGAAAAACTCACAGGGGACTTTGATAGGGCGGCCTGCTGGTCGCCCTTTTCATTTCGGGCTGGCTAATTGCCCGGTGTCAGAATCACTTTGCCGATCAGCTGACGGCGATCCATTGCCTCGAATGCCGTGCGCCATTGTGACAGCGGAAGCACGCGGTCGATCGCAGGTTTGATCAGACCCTCACTCGCCATCCGCGAGACTTTTGCTGCGATGGCTGCACCGCGTTCGGGGAACCGCCGTGAATATTCGCCTGCGCGCACGCCGACGACTGAGAACCCTTTGATCAACGGGATGTTGGTTGAAATATCCGCGATGCGTCCACCGGCAAATCCGACAACCAGCAATCTTCCGCCAAAGGCTACGCAGCGCGTGCTCTCGTCAAAAATATCCCCGCCAACCGGATCGCACACCAGATCGCACAGCGCGCCGCCGGTAATGTCGGCCACTTGCTGGCGGAAACGCCCTGTGCTGTGGATCACAGCGTCGGGGGCATAGAGTTTGGCAATGCGTTCCAGCTTGTCGGGTGAACCGGTGGCGGCAATCACTCTTGCACCCATCGCTTTGGCCAGATCCACTGCCGCCAATGCGACACCGCCGCTGGCGCCCTGGACTAGCACCCATTGGCCCGGCTTCATCTGCCCCAATTCGACCATCGCGGTGTAAGCGGTGTTGTAGGCCGCGCCGAGCGCCGCCGATTGTGCGAAATCGAGGCCTTCGGGCGCCTTGCGCAAATTGCGGGCAGGGATAGCGGCAAATTCGGCCATGGCGCCTATTTTTGCGCCGCCCATGACAATGTCGCCGGCGGCAAATTCGCTGCCAGCATCCGCTTCCACCACTTCGCCAGACAGTTCCATACCGGCAATAAAGGGAAGCGAAGGTTTGAATTGATATTCGCCCCGCGTCATCAGCAGATCGGGAAAATTGAGCGAAGCGGCGCGAATTCGAACCAGCACCTCGCCATGCGGGCGCTCAGGCGTCGGCAGTTCGACCAGCTCGCACCCGGACAGATCTTGGCTGAGGGAGGCAACACGGAGCGCTTGCATGATTGTTAGAAGCTGTCCTTGCCTGCCCTGAGCGCTGCAAATGTCTCTACCGGTGTGCTGCCACCCCATTTGGCCATCAGTGCGGCGTCATCGGCCCGTAGGAAGGGATTTGTCGCCAGCTCGCGGGCGAGCTGTGTCGGGACGGTCGGAATGCCGTTTGCGCGTTTGCGGTCGATTTCGGCGGCATAGTCTGCAAGCGCCGCGTTTTCAGGATCGGCATGGACCGCGAATTTGGCGTTCGACTGCGTATATTCATGCGCGCAGTAGAGCATCGTTTCAGTCGGCAGGGCCTTGATCCGTTCCAGACTGGCCCAGAATTGATCGGGCGTACCCTCAAACATACGCCCGCAGCCAAGCGCGAACACCGCGTCACCGACAAAGGCTACCCCAGATTCCGGGAGGTAATAGGCAATATGGCCATTAGTATGACCGCCAACGTCGATGATGTGGGCGGTAAAGGCGCCCAGCATTGCGGTATCGCCGTGTTTGAGCACATGATCGGGCTTGGTAATCTTCTCCACTTCGGCAGGCGCAAAGACTGTGCAGCCGGATGCCGCCTTGATCGCATCATTCCCGCCCGCATGGTCGGGATGCCAATGGGTGTTCCAGATGTGGGTGATAGCCCAGCCTTTGGCCGCGGCCTGCTTCAAATATGCATCCGCATCGGGGGTATCGATGCAGGTGGTTTGCCCGCTCGCAGGATCATGGACCAAATATCCGTAATTGTCGGACAGGCAGGGGAATTGGTGAATCTCTATCATACAGCGATTGTAGGACAATGGCCCGAAGTAAGAAAGGCCCGCCAACTCTTTCGAGCGACGGGCCTTTCGAACTACTTCAAAGGTAAAGCGATAAGATCAGGCCTTATTCGCCCTTCTTCAGAGCCGCGCCGAGGATGTCGCCCAGCGATGCGCCCGAATCGGACGAACCGAACTGTGCCACTGCTTCCTTCTCTTCCGAGATCTGGCGGGCCTTGATCGAGAAGTTCGGCTTCTTCGAACGGTCGAAACCGATAACCATCGCGTCAACCTTGGCGCCGGCTTGGAATCGGTCAGGGCGTTGCTCGTCACGGTCACGGCCGAGATCCGAACGCTTGATGAAGCCGGTTGCGCCGTCTTCGCCAACCTGCACTTCGAGGCCGCCATCGCGAACTTCGAGTACGGTCACGGTGACAACGTCGTTCCGCTTCAATCCGCTGCCTGCAGCGCCTTCTGCCGAAGGCGCGCCCTTTTCAAGCTGCTTCATGCCCAGGCTGATGCGTTCCTTGTCGGTGTCGACATCGAGAACAACGGCTTGGACTTCTTCACCCTTGCGGTGCAGCGCTAGCGCGTCTTCTCCCGAGATGCCCCATGCGATGTCGGACATGTGGACCATGCCGTCCACATCGCCGTCGAGGCCGATGAACAGACCGAATTCGGTGGCGTTCTTGACTTCGCCGGTGACAGTGGTGCCAACTGGGTTCTTGGAAGCGAATTCTTCCCATGGATTGCCCTGAGCCTGCTTCAGGCCGAGCGAGATGCGGCGCTTGTCCGAATCCACTTCGAGCACGATAACGTCGACTTCTTGCGAGGTCGAAACGATCTTGCCGGGGTGGACGTTCTTCTTGGTCCAGCTCATTTCGGATACGTGGACGAGGCCTTCGATACCGGCTTCCAGTTCCACAAATGCACCATATTCGGTGATGTTGGTGACGGTGCCCGACAGTTTCGCGCCAACCGGATATTTCGCGCCGACGCCATCCCATGGATCGCTTTCGAGCTGCTTCATGCCCAGGCTGATGCGCTGGGTTTCGCCATTGATACGAACGATCTGAACGGTCACGGTCTGGCCGATTTCGATCACTTCGCTAGGGTGGTTGACGCGCTTGTAGCTCATGTCGGTGACATGGAGCAGGCCATCAATACCGCCGAGATCAACGAACGCACCGTAATCGGTGATGTTCTTAACTACGCCGTCAATCACCTGACCTTCAGCCAGATCGCCGATCAATTCGCTGCGCTGTTCAGCGCGTGTTTCTTCGAGGATCGAGCGACGCGAAACCACGATGTTGCCGCGGCGGCGATCCATTTTCAAGATCTGGAACGGCTGTTCAATGTCCATCAGCGGGGTGATGTCGCGCACGGGACGGATGTCGACCTGCGAACCGGGAAGGAACGCCACTGCGCCGTCGAGGTCGACCGTGAAGCCGCCTTTGACGCGGCCGAAGATGCGGCCGTTTACGCGAGCATTTTCGCCAAATTCGTTTTCGAGCTTGTCCCAAGCGGCTTCGCGGCGTGCGCGGTCGCGGCTGAGCATGGCTTCACCGTCGGAATTTTCAACGCGGTCAACATAGACTTCGACTTCGTCGCCGACTGTCAGGCCGTGTTCGCCATCTACGCGGGCGAATTCTTTGAGATCAATCCGGCCTTCGCTCTTGAGGCCGACGTCGACAACGGCTTTGCCGTTTTCGATTGCGGTAACGGTGCCTTTTACGACGCGGCCTTCAAAGCCGCCGTCTTCTGCACCACCGAGTTGTTCGTTAAGAAGCGCTTCAAAATCCGAGCGCGTGGGATTGGCTGATGTTGCCATAGGGTAGGTATATCCTAATACTGTATTTTACCGGCCTCCGGGTTGTTTCCCGGGGTCTTTTCTCCGCTCCGGCGGGATTGCCGTTACGGGCCAAAGGGGCCGAAACTCTCCACCGGGCCGAATGCCGCGATAGAGGCCATCAGGGATTACTCCCTTCAGACGGGGGCGCGCCTAGGGTAAAGCACCGCGAATAGCAAGGGAATTGCGCGACCAGCTGGCCGTTTCAGCTTGCTTGACGCACCGCCTCCAGAGCGGCGGCAAAAGCTTCGTCAATATCCAGCCTTGAGGTGTCGATGACATAGGCATCGGGTGCGGCAATCAGCGGGGCGTCCTTGCGGTTGGTGTCGCGCTCATCGCGGCGGCGCAGATTGGCCTCGATCTCGGTCAGGATGATGGACAAACCTCGCGCCTGCATTTCCTTGAAACGCCGCTTTGCCCGTGCTTCGACACTGGCGGTGATGAACAGCTTAACATCGGCATCGGGTGCAATCACCGTTCCGATATCGCGCCCGTCGAGCACCGCGCCGCCGTCCTGCTTGGCAAAGGCGCGCTGGCGTTCGAACAAGGCCTTGCGCACTGCCGGATGGACTGAGGCGCGACTGGCCAGACTGCCGGTAACTTCATCGCGCAGCACCGGATCGTCGAGCAGATCATCGGGAAAGCCCACCGCCGCGACCGCATCCGCTGCGCTGTCAGGATCGCCGCCATTTAGAATGATCTGACGCCCGACTGCTCGATAAAGCAGGCCGGTGTCCAAATGCGGCAAACCGAAATGCGCGGCTAGCCGTTTGGAAATGGTGCCTTTGCCCGAAGCAGTGGGTCCGTCGACGGCGATGATCATGCGGCGTTCCTTTTACCCAGAAACGCCTTCACCAATCCGTATATCGCGATTGCAGCCCAAAACCCTTCCAGCACCAGTGAAGGTAAATTGGTGTGGACCAGCAGCGAGACGGTCAGCAGCGCCGCTCCTGCCAGATTGGTGCCGTGCTGGATGACAGGGTTGGGAGCTTCGCTGACGGTTTGATAGGCGTAGGCGCCGATGATGCAGGCCATGCCGAAAAAGCCGACGATTGTGTAGATATCCAAGTCAGGCACCCGATGCGCTTTCAAGCAGATCCTCAAAACTCGGGAAACTGGTTGCTATGGGGCGTGTATCATCCACTTCAACGCCGCTTGCGCTCACCAGACCGGCCACCGCCATGCTCATCGCGATACGGTGGTCGAGATAGGTGGTTACCGGCGTTTGACTTGTACCGCGCAGTGGAGCGCCGCCGGTTCCATGGATTATTAAACCATCGCCGGCTTCAGTCACCTTGGCTCCGGCCAAGGTCAAGGCATTGGCCATCGCGGTAATCCGGTCGCTCTCCTTCACCCGCAATTCGTGCAGATCGCTGGTGAAGGTCGTACCTTTTGCCATCGCTGCGGCGACGAACAGTACAGGGAATTCGTCGATCATGCTCGGAGCGAGAGCCGGATCGACTTCGATTCCGTGCAATTGCGAATGCCGAACGCGAAGATCGGCGACTGGTTCTCCGCCGACTTCGCGTTCATTCAGCAATTCGATGTTGCCGCCCATTTGCTGGAGCACGCTAACCAGACCGGCGCGCGTTGCGTTCAGCCCGACATTCTCGATGGTCAGATCGCTGCCTTTGACCAGCAGGGCCGCGACGATGAAGAAGGCGGCGGAGGAGGGGTCTCCGGGCACGGTGATGGTCTGCGGAGACAATTCGGCTTCGCCGCGAATCTTGATAATGCGCTCGCCGTCTGCTTCCTCGACCCTCAAATCAGCGCCGAAGCCCTTGAGCATCCGTTCCGAATGATCGCGCGTCGGGACAGGCTCGATCACCGTGGTGATACCCGGCGTATTAAGGCCGGCGAGCAGGATTGCGCTTTTTACCTGAGCGCTGGCGACTGGCAGGCGGTAGGTGATCGGAACGGCGGGCTGACTACCGCGCATCATCAAGGGCAGCGTTCCGCCGCCCATTTCCGGATTGCTCGCCTCGAAACTTGCGCCCATCTGGCTGAGCGGTTCGATAACGCGGCCCATCGGGCGGGCAGACAGACTGGCGTCGCCGATAAAACTAGCGGTGATCCCGTGGCTGGCAATCAGCCCCATCAGCAACCGGGTGGAGGTTCCGCTGTTACCCATATCGAGCGCGGTTTGCGGCTGGAGTAGTCCGCCGACCCCGACGCCGCGGACCGACCATTCGCCTTCGCCGTGCCGCTCGATTGTCGCGCCCATTGCGCGCAAAGCATCAGCGGTGGCCAGCACATCATGCCCTTCCAGCAAACCCGATATTCTGGTTTCACCCACCGCAAGTGCACCGAACATCAACGAACGGTGGCTGATCGATTTATCACCGGGAACGCGGATCGAACCCGTTAGCGGCCCCATCGGGGCAAAGCGTTTGGCAATAGGGGTGTCAGACACGCATGGCCTTTCAAGCTTGCAATTAAATTACGGCATTTTCGTATCGGGCTACGCCTGCAACTGGTGCAGCAATGCATTCGGGGCTTTGACAGGGCGCAAACCCTATGGCAAGGCGCGCCCCCACTGATTCAGGTCTTGTTTTATACAGGCGCGAACCCAATAAACAGTGGAAGATTTTCGCTCCAGATAGCTAATCTGGACAGCACATAAGGATTTATGATGGTTAAGCCAGAATGGGGCACCAAGCGTTCGTGCCCGAAATGCGGCACCCGCTTTTACGATCTCGGCAAGTCGGAACCAGCGACCTGCATCGAATGCGGTGAAGAATGGGAGCCGGAGCCTGTGCTCAAGGCTAAGCAGCCGATTCCTTTCGAAGACGAGAAGAAGAAGGGCGCTGCCGACGCCGATCTTGCCGATGATGATGATGATTTGAGCGACCTGGACGAGGAAGAAAACCGTCCCGACGCCGACGTCGATCTTGGCGATGACAACGAAGATATGGCCGTGTCCAAGGGCAAAGGCGACGACGAAGCACCCGAGAGCTAAAAACTCTTGCATTACACAGCCCCTCTCAATAGAGGGCTGCGTCTCGCCTACGGGCGGGAAAATATTGGTAAGGGGCCTTAGCTCAGCTGGGAGAGCGCAACACTGGCAGTGTTGAGGTCAGCGGTTCGATCCCGCTAGGCTCCACCAATATACTGTTTTTTGCCCCATCTCGGGCTGCAAATTGCGGTTCTTTGCACTTCCGGTGCTCACGTAGCCAAGGCTACGTTGCGCTCTGGGTTACAAAGCTCCACAATTTTCGATTCCGAGCTGAGCCAAACACCAGCATATTGGTCCATGAATAGGAAAAAGTCGGCTTTCGTTTTATGAAACCCGCACGCTGGCCAACGAGGTTTCGTTCGCCGGCGTTTTTGGCATTTGACGTTGGGCCTCCCATATCGGGGGAAACAACAAGAGGATTGTGACTATGTTCGCCAGGAGAGCTCATGTTTGAGTCACTGTCAGATCGCCTTTCGGGCGTGTTCGACGGCCTGCGCGGTCGCGGCGCGCTGAGGGAGCAGGATGTTCGCGATGCGATGCGCGAAGTCCGGATCGCTCTGCTCGAAGCCGATGTTGCATTGCCGGTTGTCCGTCGTTTCATCGATGCGGTAACCGAAAAGGCAATAGGCGCAGAAGTCCTCAAATCGGTCACGCCCGGCCAGCAAGTCATCAAGATCGTCAGCGACGAACTGGTTGAAATGCTCGGCGGGGAAGAGACTGTCGGTCTTGATCTCGATGCCAAACCGCCGGTTGTGATCATGATGGTCGGTCTGCAGGGATCGGGTAAAACCACCTCGACCGCCAAACTCGCCAAATTCATCCGTGAAAAACACGGCAAGAAGGCCATGATGGCCTCGCTCGACGTTAATCGTCCAGCGGCGCAGGAACAGCTTAAGGTGTTGGGCGAGCAGATTGACTGCCTGACCTTGCCAATCGTGCAGGGCCAGCAGCCGGTCGATATCGCCCGCCGCGCGCTCGAATCGGCAAAGCTGCAAGCGATTGACGTTCTGTTACTCGATACCGCTGGCCGCCTGCATGTCGATGAAGCGCTGATGGCCGAAATGAAGGCTGTCTCGGCGATCTCTACCCCACAGGAAGTGCTGCTGGTGGTCGACAGCCTGACAGGGCAAGACGCGGTCAATGTCGCCAAAAGCTTTACCGATGAGGTTCCGCTAACCGGCGTAATTCTGACGCGGATGGATGGTGATGCGCGCGGCGGTGCGGCGCTGTCGATGCGCCATGTCACGGGCAAACCGATCAAATTTGCCGGTACCGGCGAAAAGCTCGATGCACTCGAGGCGTTCCACCCCAAACGGGTCGCCGACCGTATTCTGGGCATGGGCGATGTCGTTTCGCTGGTCGAAAAGGCTGCAGCGTCTATCAACGAAGCCGATGCCGAGGCAATGGCCAAGCGGATGGCGAAGGGGCAGTTCGACCTCAACGATCTGCGCACCCAGCTTCAGCAAATGAACAACATGGGCGGCCTAGGCATGCTCGCCGGAATGCTGCCGGGCATGAAGAAGGCCAAGGCCGCGCTCGCCAACAGCGGGATGGATGACAAGGTGCTGGTCCATATGGACGCGCTGATCGGCTCCATGACACCGAAAGAACGCGCCAACCCCGCATTGCTCAATGCCAAGCGCAAAAAACGCGTGGCGGCGGGTGCGGGCCTGCAAGTGCAGGACGTCAACCGGCTGCTGAAAATGTATCAGGAAATGTCCCGCGCGATGAAGCAGATCAAGAAGATGGGCGGCCTGAAAGGGCTCGGCGCGATGTTCGGCAAGGGCGGCCTTGGTGCCGCGATGCCGGGCCTTGACGGACCCGGTGGCGGGCTTCCCGGGGGCCTTCCCGGTCTCGGCGGACCAAAGAGATAGAGTTTACAAGTTTCAACAATTTCAGATATTTGAATTAGAAAAGGAATACACCATGGCAATTGCACTTCGTCTTTCACGTGGCGGCGCGAAAAAGCGTCCTTACTACCGCATCGTTGCAGCTGACGTTCGCAGCCCGCGCGACGGCAAATATCTTGAGCAGGTCGGTATCTACAATCCGCTCCTCGCCAAGGACGATGAAGGCCGCGTCAAGCTCAACGAAGACCGCGTGCGGTACTGGCTCGGCGTTGGCGGCAAGCCTTCCGACCGCGTAGCCCGTTTCCTCGACGCTGCCGGCATCCTCGAGCGCGCTGCACGCAGCAACCCGAACAAGGGCAAGCCGGGCGAAAAAGCAACCGAACGCGCTGAAGAAAAGGCTGAAAAGGCTGAAGCTGCCAAGGCTGCTGAAGAAGAAGCCAAGAACGCTCCGGTTGAAGAAGCTGTTGTTGAAGAAGCGGCAGAAAATGACGCAACCGGTTCGGTCAAGACAGAGGAAACCGCTGAAGCAGTGGCTGAATCTTCGACTGAAGCACCAGCCGATGCGACCGCAGAAGACGCTACAGCAATCGCTGAAGAAGTTGCCGAAGGCGGCCCGGTTGCTGAAGAAACACCTGCCGAAGAAGCTTCCGAAGATAAGGCCGAAGGCTAAGCCAGCGTGTCCCGGCGACGCTCGACACGAACGGATTTCCAAGATTTCCGTTTGGTTCGGGCGAAGTCGAGAACGGCTTAGATTTTCGCTATGTCAAACGACAAACCCGTTACGCTGGCCGCCGTTTCCGGTGCAGTTGGTGTGACGGGCGAAGTCCGCCTAAAACTGTTTGGCGAAGGCGTAGCCCAGCTGAAGCATTACAAAAGCTTCAATGACGGCGCCCTGACGCTGTCCAAAATCCGCGATGACAACAAAGGCGGCGCGGTTGCGCGCTTTGCCGAAGTGGCGGACCGCAATGCAGCAGAGGCGCTTCGCGGCACCGTGCTGACCATCCCCAGCACTGCTTTACCCGAATTGGGCGAGGGCGAATATTACCATTCCGACTTGCTAGGCCTTGCGGCAGTGTCCGATACCGGCGAACCGCTTGGCACGATTTGCGCAGTCGAAAATTACGGCGCGCAGGATGTACTGGAAATCGAGCGACCTGCGGTCGAGGGGAAACCGGGTAAGAAATTCATGATCCCGATGAACAAAGACGCGGTCATCGAGTGGGATGACAAACGTCTTGTAGTAAGTGCAGACTTCGCCGAAGGTTAGCGGCATGACAAAACTTGCTGTCGCCATTGTCCAAGCCGCGCCGATTCCGCTGGCGGTTGGCGATGGTATTTCGAAAGCTGTCGATCTGGCAGCCAAGGCGATCAAAGACGGCGCGAAATTGGTGGCGTTTGGGGAGACTTTCCTCGGCGGTTATCCGGTGTGGCTGGATGAGGCGCCCGGCGCGGCGTTGTGGGATCATCCCGGCACGCGGGCGCTGCACCGGCTCATGCTCGAAAACGCGATCATCGAGAACGACGAGCGGCTGCTGCCGTTGCAGGAATTGTGCGACGCCCATGATGCTTGTATCTCCATCGGCGCGCATGAGCGGGTTCGCTCCAGCCTCTACAACAATCAATTGCTATTCCGTCCGGGCCAAGACCCGCTGCCGCACCGCAAGCTGGTGCCCACGCATGGCGAGCGACTGATCTGGATGCGCGGAGATGGCTCGACGCTGGGTGTGCATCAGGCCGGGTGGGGCAAAGTCGGCAATTTAATCTGCTGGGAACACTGGATGCCGCTAGCGCGCGCCGCGATGCATAATCTGGGCGAGGCGGTCCACGTGGCGGCTTGGCCTACAGTGCGCGAGGAATATGCGCTAAATTCACGGCATTATGCGTTTGAGGGGCGTTGCTTTGTGTTGGCCGCTGGGCTGGTTCAGCGGAAGGCGGATTTGTTCGACGGTTTGGAGCGGGCAGGCGGCGATGCGGATGCCAAAGCGTTGCTCGAATTCATCGAGGCCGATGTGCTGAACAAAGGTGGCAGCTTCATCGCCGCACCAGACTCGCGTGTGATAGCGCAAGCTGGAGAGAGGGAAGAAACGCTCCACGCGGAACTGGACCTGTCGGAAATCGGCCAAAATCTGGCACCGCTCGACACGGACGGCCACTACTCGCGTCCCGATGTGTTTGAGTTAAGCGTCGACACACGGGCGAAGGATGGGGTGAAGTGGGATGCATGAGTCTATTTCTGGAGTGCCCATACTCCAGCACCTTTGCCATGAGGCATACAGAATAGATCGCGTTTGCCTCGCCATTTGTCAGAATTCCGACAATGCGATTCTAAGCATTCACGTGCAGATGCATCGTGATTTCGAGTGATTGAGTGCCCTAGCGCTTTGCGGCCCTTTCGAGAAACCTCGTAAATGTCTTCTAGGCGAGCTTGTCCATCAAGTTGAAGTAGTGTCCAGATTAGCAATTCAGTCCACTTCTTGCTTGGAGGTAAGCAGTCAAACTCAAACACCTCCTCTTGAGGCTTAATCAATTCTGCTTGGTTTGTGTTATCCGTCCCGAGCGACAGCAACCGCCGAACAATTTCGTCCTCAGACCGTTCACCAGGCTGGCTCTGCCGCCATAACTCTGCGAAGGTATCAATTGTAAGTTCAATATTTCGCATAATGCCTCCTGAGAAACTCTAGAGGTATTCGGAGTTATTTGTATTGTCAAGCCCGTTCGCCGCCACCATCCTCACTGAGCATCCCCAACCC
>JBATLU010000243.1:0-20056 GCA_049289475.1 Pontixanthobacter sp.
GCCCAAGAACGCGCATGTCAGTGCATTTCTGGTCGATATGGAAACCGCCGGTATCACCGTGGGCAAGCCTGACCGCAAAATGGGCCAGTCGGGCAGCCACATTGCCGACATCTATATGGACGACGTGAAAATCCCCGGCGACGCGCTGCTCGGCGGCGAGGAAGGGCGCGGCTTTGCCACCGCGATGCAAAGCCTTGACAACGGACGCCTGTCAGTCGCTGCGGCGAGCTGCGGCTATGCCCGCCGAATGCTCGATACCGCCGTCAAATACGCCAATGAGCGCAAGGCTTTTGGCGAACCGATTGCCCAGTTCCAGCTAATCCAGGCGATGCTCGCCGATAGCGAAGCGGAAATCTATGCAGGTGAATGTATGCTGCGCGACGCCAGCGCCAAGGCAGATCGCGGCAAGGCGATTATCGAATGCGCCAGTACCAAGATGTTTGCCTCCGAAATGTGCGGGCGGGTGGCCGATCGCTGCGTCCAGATACACGGCGGCGCGGGTTATCTGGCCGAATATGAGGCCGAACGCTTCTTTCGCGACAGCCGGATTTACCGCATTTACGAAGGCACCACGCAGATCATGCAACTGGTGATTGCCAAGCAGATGTTGCGCAATTTTGCCGCCGGAATCGGGGCGTAAATGTACCAGCTCCTTAGCGGCCTCTCGCTGATCGAAGTCTCCAGCTTTGTCGCCTCCCCCACTGCGGGGCTTTATTCTGCACAGATGGGCGCAGAGGTGATCCGCGTCGACCAGATCGGCGGGGGACTCGATTATGACCGTTACCAACTGACTGCAGAGGGCCGCTCGCTCAGCTGGGAAAATCTCAACCGCGCGAAGAAGAGTGTCGCGGTCGATATGCGCAGCGCGCCGGGCCGCGAACTGGTGCAGGAACTGGCGCGCAAGACCGGCCAACTGATCACCAATGTGCCAGAGAAAAGCTTCCTTTCGCATGAAGTGCTTAAACAGGGCCGCGAGGATATGATCACTTTGCGGATCATGGGCTGGCATGACGGGCGTCAAGCGATGGATTTCACCGTTAATGCCGCCAGCGGGTATCCGCTGATGACTGGTCCGGCCGAATGGGACCAGAAAACCGCGCCGCCGATCAATCAAACGCTCCCCGCGTGGGATTTCATCACCGGCGCCTATTCCGCTTTCGCGCTGCTCGCTGCCTTGCGCCACCGCGAGACGACGGGCGAAGGCGGCGAGGTCCGCATTCCGCTGGGCGATGTCGCGATGGGCACTGTGGCGAATAGCGGCGCGATGGCAGAAATGCTCTATCGCGGGTCCGATCGCGAGAGGCTCGGCAATGACATCTGGGGCGCCTTGGGGCGTGATTTCATTAGCGCAGACGGCAAGCGCTTCATGGTCGCAGTGCTAACCGCCAAGCAGTGGGTCGGTGTGGTCGAAGCCTTCGGAGTTGCCGAACAGATTAGCGCTCTGGAGGCCAAGCACGGGGTCAGCTTTGCCCAAAGCGATCACAACCGCTTCATCCACCGCCGCGATCTGTTCGATCTGCTGCAAAGCGTTGCGAGCACGCTGATTTACGATCAATTGGCACAACGCTTGTCCGCCGCCGGTTGCACCTATGAACGCTACCGGACGATGTTCGAGGCGGCGAATGATCCCGAACTGGTGGCGGACAATCCGCTGTTTGGCCCGTCGCCCGCCAACCCCAGCGGGTTTGAATATCCCGCCACGCGCAGCTTCGCCAATTTGCCCGCGCAACAGGCGGGCGACCCGCAGCCCGCGCCCTATCTCGGTGCCAATAGCGAGGAAGTACTCGCTGATCGGCTGGGGCTCAGTTCGGCTCAAATTGGCAAATTGATGGACTCGGGCATAGTCGCCGGATCGGACAAGGACTAATCATGACACTAAAACGCGCCGCTATCGTCAGCCCGCTCCGCACGCCGGTCGGAAAATTTCTCGGCTCGCTGGCCCCGATGGAGGCAGGCGCGCTGGGCGCGGTCATCCTGAAGGCCCTGATCGAGCGGAGCGGGATTGATCCGGCCCGGGTGGATGATGTGGTGTTCAGTCAAGGCTACGGAAGCGCGGAAGCCCCCGCGATCGGCCATTGGAGTTGGCTTGCCGCGGGTCTGCCGCTCGATGTGCCCGGTTACCAGCTCGACCGGCGCTGCGGCTCTGGCCTGCAGGCGGTGATAAATGCAGCGATGATGGTCCAAACCGGCACTGCCGATGTGGTCGTCGCGGGCGGCGTCGAAAGCATGTCGAATGTCGAACATTACACTACCGATCTGCGGCAAGGTGTTCGCTTTGGCGATATGACTTTGCACGACCGGCTAACGCGTGGCCGCTTGATGAGCCAGCCGATCGAGCGTTTTGGGGTCATATCGGGAATGATCGAAACCGCCGAAAACCTCGCCAAGGATTACAGCATCAGCCGCGAATCGTCAGACGCCTATGCGGTGCGCAGCCACCAGAATGCGGCGGCTGCGTGGGATGCGGGCAAATTTGACGCGCAATTGGTGCCGGTTGCCGTGCCGCAGAAACGCGGCGACCCAGCAATTTTCGCGAAAGATGAAGGCTTCCGCGCTGATGCGAGCATGGAAAGCCTCGGCGCTTTGCGCGCGTTAGAACTCAAGACCAATCCCGACGCGGTCGTCACCGCAGGCAATGCTAGCCAGCAAAACGATGCAGCGGCGGCCTGTCTGGTGGTAGCGGAAGACAAGCTGGATGAGCTCGGTCTTGAGCCGCTGCTGTGGTTTGATAGCTGGGCGGCGGCTGGCTGCGACCCGTCGCGCATGGGTATTGGTCCGGTCCCGGCGGTCAACCGGCTGTTTGCCCGAAGCGGCAGAGGCTGGAGCGATATCGATCTGGTTGAACTCAATGAAGCCTTTGCGCCGCAAGTTCTTGCGGTTCTTAAAGGTTGGGGTTGGTCCGACAATGACAGCCGGATGGACATACTCAATGTCAATGGCTCGGGGATCTCGCTCGGCCATCCGATTGGTGCAACCGGCGGACGGATTCTGGCCGATATGGCGCATGAAATGCACCGCCGCGATGCCCGTTTCGGGCTGGAGACGATGTGTATTGGCGGCGGTCAGGGGATCGCCGCGCTGTTCGAACGCGCTGTCTAAGTCCGCTTCTCGGAATATCCCGGTAGCGGCTCCAACACCGAATAGGATTCCTTCAGCGGCGCGCTAGTGAGCGGCTCGAGTTCAAGCGGTTCGGGCTCGACATGGGTGTCGGGTAGCCGGTCAAGCAAATCGCGCACCAAGGTCAAGCGCCCGCGCTTCTGGTCGTTAAAATCCACCAAAGTCCACGGCGCATAGCCGGTGTGTGTGGCATTGAGCATCGCTTCTCGCGCTTTGGTATAGGCATCATACTGCCCACGCGCGGCCAGGTCGATGGGCGAGAGTTTCCAGCGTTTCAAAGGATCCTCGAGCCGTTCTGCCAGCCGCTCTTCCTGATTTTCCTGATCGGTGGTCAGCCAATATTTGAACAGGAAAATGCCATCATCGACCAGCATTTTCTCGAATGCGGGGGCTTGATCCAGAAAACATTCTACTTTGTTCTCGGGCGTGAAACCCATTACTTTTTCGACCCCCGCGCGGTTGTACCAACTGCGATCAAACAGAACGATTTCTCCGGCAGACGGCAAATGTGCGACATAGCGCTGGAAATACCACTGGGTCATTTCCGACTCGCTCGGCTTGGACAGAGCCACAATCCGGCATTGGCGCGGATTGAGCCGCTCACTCACCGCACGGATCGCACCGCCCTTGCCCGCCGTATCGCGGCCCTCGAACAGGATACAGATTCGCGCGCCGGTCTGCTTTGCCCAGCGCGCCATAGCAACCAGCTCTTCCTCCATCGGCTCGATCAACGCTTCATAATCTTCGCGCTTCAACTTGGGCACACTAACTCTCCCC
Source organism: Pontixanthobacter sp. (assembly GCA_049289475.1). Taxonomy (GTDB): domain Bacteria; phylum Pseudomonadota; class Alphaproteobacteria; order Sphingomonadales; family Sphingomonadaceae; genus Pontixanthobacter. Next base: position 3,895 of record JBATLU010000243.1, read on the forward strand.
TATTGCCACCATGGCCGGAAACTGATATTAGTTTCAATTGAAACTATGGCCAATATGTTAGAACCTCTTAGCGACTTTACCACGCTGCCGGAAATGCCGGCCGATGTTTTCACCGCGCCACTTAAAAAGCCCGAGCGTGTGGGGGCGGATTGGCTTGAACCCAAGCAGGCAGACTATAGCACTGGCCAAGATACCATTTGGGACGAATTGTTCGAGCGGCAAATGGCTATTTTGCCGGGACGCGCAGCTACGGCTTTCATGCGCGGCACAGAGAAACTTGATCTATGGCGCGGCGGTGTACCTAGTTTCGAGCGGCTAACCGAAGAACTGGGCGCGCTCACCGGATGGAGCGTCGTACCGGTCCCGATGTTGATCCCCGATCATGTATTCTTCTGGCATCTTGCCAACCGCCGTTTCCCGGCAGGCAATTTCATCCGGACACGCGAGACATTCGATTATATTCAGGAACCCGATGTGTTTCACGATGTGTTCGGCCATGTGCCCATGCTGACCGATCCCGTCTATGCCGATTATATGCAGGAATATGGCAAGGCCGGATGGAAGGCGATGAAATACAACCGCCTGAAAGCCTTGGGCGCGCTCTATTGGTACACGGTGGAATTCGGCCTGATTCTGGAAGGCGATGATGTGCGCGCCTATGGCGCCGGCATATTGTCCGGCCCGGCCGAAGCCAGATTCGCGGTCGAGGCAAAGAGCCCCAACCGTATCATGCTCAATGTCGACCGAGTCATGCGCACCGATTACGTAATTAGCGATCTGCAACCGACCTATTTCGTGATCGAGAGTTTCGAGGATCTCTACCGGCAAACGGTCGAACGCGATTTCGACCGGCTCTACCGCAGCCTTTCGCCTGCCTTCACCTATGCCAATTCGGCGGTGATCGATGTCGACAATGTCCTCCACCGCGGAACGCAGGAGTATCTGCTGCGCGGCGGACGCGGTAGCGGGGCCACAGCCGTCTGAGCTACCCCAGAGTAAGCCAGACAAGACCGGCGGACCCCGCGATTATCCGGTACCAAGCAAAAGGAGCGAACCCGACCCGGGTGACAATCTCGACAAACAGTTTCACAACCACCAGCGCGACCACAAAGCCGACGACTGAACCAATCCCGATCAACTGGTAATCATGGCTCGTCAGGCCTGCGCCATGTTTGTACAATTGATAAACTGTCGCTCCGCTCAAAGTCGGAACAGCCAAGAAAAAACTGAACTCTGCGGCGGTCTTACGATCAACGCCAAAAGCCATTGCGCCTAAGATTGTCGCCCCCGAACGGCTGACTCCGGGAATCATCGCCAGACACTGGACAATACCGATAATACCGGCAGTGCGCAAAGGCACTCCCGCAACACCAGATCCGGTTGCAGGCGGGTTGGCCCAACGTTCTATTGCCAGAATTGCGAAGCCGCCAATGATCAGCGTCCAGCAGACCAGCACTGCATTGCCCAACATGGTTTCAATCACATCACCAAAGGCAAGCCCCAATATGACCGCTGGGAAAAAAGCGATCAGGAGATTGCGGACGAAATATAGTGCTCCCTTTTCGAGCCCGAACAGGCCCTTCGCTACATCCCAGAATGTCCGCCAATAAAGCACAACAATCGCCAATATCGCCGCAGGCTGGATAGCGATATTGAACACCTCCCAATCCTCCTGATTGAAGCCCAGAAGTTCGGTCGCGAGGATCAGATGCCCGGTCGAGGATACAGGAAGGAATTCGGTCAGTCCTTCGACGATACCGAGGAGGATGGCGGTCAAAATGTCATTCATAGGAAACGCGTCATGATGATGCCGGCGCGCAAGTCAAACGCAAATCGGGTTAAGGACAAGAAAAAGCGCCGCTCCCTTGTGGAAGGGGCGGCGCTGCTTCAATTCAATCCCGCTTGATTACCAGATAGAGAGGCGTTGTTCGGGCGGAAGATAGAGTGCGTTGTCTGGCGTCACACCAAACGCCTTGTACCACGCGTCCATATTGCGAACGACACCATTGGTGCGGAATTCTTCAGGGCTGTGCGGGTCGGTCCGCAGACGCTGGCGGGCATTGTCCTCGCGCTGCTGCGAACGCCACACCTGCGCCCAGGCGAGGAAGAAGCGCTGGTCGCCGGTCAGACCGTCGATTACCTTGTCTTCCTTGCCGCCAAGCGACAGCTTGTAAGCTCGGTAGGCAAGGCTAAGTCCGCCAAGGTCGCCTATGTTTTCGCCAAGGGTCAGCCGGCCATTGACGCAGGTCTTGCCTTCGTCGAGCGGGCAGAATGAATTGTACTGTTCGACCAGTGCATTGGCGCGCTTTTCAAAGGCTGCACGGTCGGCATCAGTCCACCAATTACGCAATTCTCCGGTTCCGTCAGACTTTGAGCCTTGGTCATCGAAGCCGTGGCCCATTTCATGGCCAATAACCCCGCCGATGCCGCCGTAATTAACCGCCGGATCGGCTGTCAGGCCGAAGAAGGGCTGCTGCAGGATTGCCGCAGGAAACACGATTTCGTTCTTGGACGGGTTGTAATAGGCATTCACCGTCTGCGGCAGCATGCCCCATTCGGTACGATCAATCGGCCCACCCAGCTTGCCGATATTATCGGCAAAATCCCATTTGGCAGAGGCCATACGATTGGCGATCGGATCTGTCCCAATTTCGAGGCCTTCGTAAACTTCCAGATTGTCGCGGTAACCGATCTTGGGGTCGAAACTGTCAAGTTTGGCTATCGCCTCCTTCTTGGTTTCTTCGCCCATCCAGTCGAGTTCGCCGATGCTTAGCGCCATCGCCTTGCGCAGATTGATGACCAGTGCGTCCATCGCCGCCTTGTTCGCTTCGGGGAAATAACGCTCGACATAGCTCTTGCCGAGCACTTCGCCCAACTGCCCTTCAGTCTCGTCAATCGCGCGTTTCCACCGCGCACGCTGTTCAGGCTGGCCGCGCAAGGTCTGGCCGTAGAAGGCAAAATTGGCATCGTCGAAACGCTTGGGCAGTACATCCGAATTGTCCGACAGGAAACGCGCATTGGTCCATGCCTGCAAGGTAGCCGGAGCGGTTTGCGCAAGCAGTGCGAACATTCCCGGCGTGCCCTTGCCGATTTTGGCCACGACATCATCGGTCAGGCCCAGTTCGGCAATTTCTTCCGCGCTCGGCGGAACTTGCGGCACAACGAATTTTGTCGCTTTGTCGAAACCGGTCGCCTTGAGCATGGTTTCAAGCGGGAAATCACCCGCCATGGCCACCAGTTCAGCCGGTGTCAGCGCATTATAGGTCAAATCGCGGTTGCGGCTGACGGCGCGGTCCCATGAAATCTCGCGTGCGATGCGGTCTTCAAATGCGTAGACCGCCTCTGCTGCTGCAGCCGGATCGACATAACCCGCTTCCTTCATCAGGAAGGTGAGATATTCACGGTATTTCTGCTGGATCTCGACACCCTTTTCGCTCGTGTCGAGATAGTAATCGCGGTCAGGCAGACCGAGACCGCCGGTGCCGACATACGTCACATAGGTGTCAGGCTGCTTCTGGTCGACAGTGACAAAGGCACCTACCGGTGCCGAGAGTCCGGGCTCGCTCCATAGCTGTGCCAACTTTTCAAGCGTGGTCGCTTGCGCAATTTCATTCAAATAGGGGTCAACCCGGCTTAAGCCAGCGGCCTCGATTCCATCGCTGTCGAGGAAAGATTTGTAGGAATCGACAATCCGCTGTTCGTCGGCCGACAAGCTGCCATCCTGCGCGACCAGTTCATCGACCAAGGCCTTCACATCGCTGGTCGATTTTTCGCGCAGCAGATTGAACGCACCGAACCTGGAGAATTCCGCCGGAAGCGGATTGGCATCGAGCCAGTTCTGGTTGACAAAAGCGAAGAAGTCATCGCCCGGCTTGATCGTGTCGCTCAACGCAGTTGGGTCGACCCCCCATGTGCCAAAGCTCATGGTCGGGGTCGCGCTGACTTCCGCAGGTTTGACTGCGGCGGCTTCTTCAGCAAATGCGGGCAAGGCAACGCTTAGCGCAACAGCGCTGGCGCCAAGGGTGAGGAATGTGCGGATCATTTGGTGCTCCTAGAAAATCAAAACCTTGGTGGGGGCTTTCTACCCCGAAACTGAGACGGGACTTAACCGATGGTGACCCCTAATGTTGGTTATTCATCGGGCCATGTAGCAAGTTAGTCGAAATTGCCGGATTTCTTTCACGCAATATCACCGGTCAAGCCGCTTCGTTCGATGTGAACTGTAGTGCCGCGAGACGGCTATACAATCCGCCAGCTCCCGAGAGTTCAGCATGCGTGCCCTGCTCAACTATCTGCCCTGCTTCGAGCACCACAATCCGGTCAGCAGAACGCACAGTCGCCAGCCGGTGCGCGATCACCAATGTCGTGCGGCTTTGCATCAAGCGGTCGAGTGCTTGCTGGACCAATTGTTCGCTTTCGGCATCGAGCGCGCTGGTCGCTTCATCGAGTAGAAGGATCGGGGCATCGCGCAACAATGCGCGGGCTATGGCAATGCGTTGCTGTTGCCCGCCCGACAGCCGCGTACCGCTTTCACCCAGATAGGTGTCGAGGCCTTGCGGCAAATCGCGCAGGAAGCTTTCGGCATTGGCCGCACGCGCCGCGTCCCATATTTCCTCGTCGTCCGCATCCCAACGGCCATAGCGCAGATTGTCGCGCGCATTCGATGAAAACAACACGCCGTCCTGCGGCACGAGAGCAATTCGTTTGCGAATATCGGCGGGATCGGCAGCAGTTAGGGCCACCCCGTCGATCCTGATCGATCCGGCCTGCGGATCGTAGAACCGTTCGACCAGTTGGAATATCGTCGATTTGCCCCCGCCCGAAGGGCCAACAATCGCAACCGTTTCACCTGGTTCAACCTCGAGGCTGAAATCCTTGATCGCGGCCGTCTCCAGCCGCGTGGGATAGCGGAAGGTAACTCCGCGAAACGACAGGCTTCCGCGCGGCGGCTCGGGCAGGTTTTGCGGGCGTTCAGGCGGCGCAATCGTCGGCTTGGCGGTGAGCAGTTCGTTGAGCCGACTGGCCGCGCCTGCACCGCGCAAAAGATCGCCGTAAACTTCGGTCAAAGCGCCAAATGCACCCGCAACCAAGCCGCCGGTAACGACAAAGGCAAAAATCGTTCCGCCGCTGATCGTGCCTTCCGATACACCGATTGCCCCGCGCCACATGATCAGCGTAATCGAGCCGAAAATGAACAAAATGATGATCGAAGTCATCATAGCGCGCAGCAGAATGCGCTTTTTCGCGGTATCGAAGATCGCTTCGACCGCGCCGCCGAACCGGATTTTCTCGCGTGCTTCCTGATTGAACGCCTGCACCACTTTCATCGCGCCCAACGTTTCCGACACCATCGAACCAACATCGGCCACCCGGTCCTGACTCGAGCGCGAGATATTGCGCACGCGGCGGCCAAAAAAGACAATCGGCAGAATGATGAGCGGTATCGCAATGACCAAGCCAATAGTCAGTTGAGGGGCCAGCCAGAACAAATAGACCGTTCCGCCGATACCCATCAGAATATTGCGCAAGGCGACCGAGACGGTGGTTCCCACAACCTGTTCGATCAATCCGGTATCGGCAGTCATCCGGCTGGAGATTTCAGACGGGCTGTTTTCCTCGTAAAACCCCGGCGCAAGCCGCAGCAAATTATTCTGCACCTTGAGGCGAATGTCGGCGACAACCCGCTCCCCGAGCCAACTGACGAAATAAAACCGCAGCGCCGTGCCGACTGCAAGCACGCCTACGATCATCAGCAAATAGCGGAACCATCGGCCGATATCGTCGGCGCTGCCGCCGCTGCTGAAGCCATTGTCGATGATCAGCTTGAAACCGGCAGGAATTGCCAGAGTCGCAGCTGCGGTGATGCAAAGCGCGATGAAGGCAAGCACCACTTTGCCGGGATATTTGGCCAATTCGGCCCAGATCATCTTGAGCGGTCCCAAGGTCTTGGCCGGCTTTGGTCCGCCGTTCTTGATCTTGCTTGCGGCTTTGTTCCGACCCAGCAGACCGCCTTTGGCAGGTGCTTCGGCGGTGTCATTGATTGATTGTTCGGCGTCCATTGCGCTAAAATAGGGTGCGTCACAGCGAAAATCCACCATGTGCCGCCGAATTGCGACGTAATCCGCATTGTTGCGTTGCACTATGCAACGAAACCGCGCATGGTGCACTGCACAATAGGCTGGAACAGGCCGCACCCAAATTCGTCGCAGGGGACAGTATTTGCTCTATAATGCTTATGAAATGCAGCGCGCCTGGCTCTCCAGCGCCAGCGCTTGGGCCTCGATCGGCGCCGAAATACTGTCCAATCCAGCTATGCCGATGGGGTATTTGGGTCTTGGGCCGTCTGCGGCTTCGGCGCTCGAAGTGTTCGCGCATGCCTCTGCAAACTATGGCAAGCCAGCCTTCGGGATTGAAAGCGTTACGGTTGATGGCAAGGAATATCCGGTCAACGAAACAATCGTAGTCGAGAAGCCATTTGGCGATCTGTTGCGTTTTGCCCGCGAGAATTTGCCCGAAGACGCGCCCCGACTGCTGATCGTCGCACCAATGAGCGGCCATTACGCGACATTGCTGCGCGGCACGGTAGAGCGGATGATCGACCATTACGAGGTCTACATTACTGACTGGGCGGATGCCAAAACCGTACCGCTAAGCGCGGGTCGGTTCGATCTGGACGACTATATCGATTATGTGATCGCGTTCCTCGAACATATTGGTCCCGGCGCAAATATGATGGCGGTGTGCCAGCCATCGGTGCCCGCTTTTGCTGCGACAGCCATCATGAACCGCGACAAACACCCGTGCACGCCCAAGACTCTGACCATGATGGGCGGCCCGATCGACACACGCGAAGCGCCAACCACGGTCAACAATCTGGCGATGGAACGGCCGATTGAATGGTTCAAGCATACAGTTATCGCAACGGTACCCTTCCGCCACAAAGGTGCCGGACGCAAAGTGTATCCCGGTTTCCTTCAGCTCGCCAGCTTCATGAGCATGAACCTCGGCAGCCATATGATGAGCCATTACGAGATGTTCAAACACCTCAACATCGGCGATGACGACAGCGCGCAGGCGACAAAGGATTTCTACGACGAATATCGTTCTGTCTGCGACATGACCGCCGAATTCTACCTGCAAACGGTGGAGGAGGTATTCCAGACGCACTCGATCCCAAACGGCACCTTCAAGCATCGCGGTGCAGTGGTCGATGCGCATGACATCACCAAAACTGCGATCCTTGCCGTCGAGGGCGAACGCGACGATATTTCAGGACTCGGCCAGACCAAGGCTGCGCTTAAGCTGACCAACAAGCTACCCGAAACCAAGAAGCGTTACTACATGGCCGAAGGGGCCGGGCATTACGGCATTTTCAACGGTAGCAAATGGCGCGACAAGGTCGCTCCGGTGGTTGAGGAATTCATCGCCAAACACGGGTGATGGCCGATGATTATTGCGGAGGAATCTCGGGCTGCGTTTTGCCGAAACTGAAAATCCGTTTGATAATTCGTCTCGCAGTCATCAACAGCCAAAAGGTGATGACAAGCAAAACCACCGCGATGCCGCCCGCGACATAGGGATATTCGTAGGTTGCGTAGAGCAGCCCGGCGGTGGCGACATCCTCCACGCTAGAGACGGCGATGTTTGAAACGGGTTCGGGGCTGGTGTTGACCACCGCCCTCGCCCCCGCCTTACCGCCATGGGCAAGCAATGCGCCGCTGCCGCCCAGAATGAACGCGATCACCTGCGTCGTAGGGTCCGATGGATCGACAATGGCAAGCGCCAGCAAAGCCCCGCCAACGGGCCGGATCGCAGTGTGAATGGTATCCCAGATCGAATCGAGCCATGCGACCTTGTCGGCAAAAAATTCCATGAAGGCAGCAACACCCGCCACCCCCATTATCCACGGATTGGCGAGCACTTGCAGGCTTTCAAGGTGCTCCGGAAGCGGGATTACACCCGCGCTCATTGCTATGCCCGTGGCCAGCACAGACAAATAGAGCCGCCAACCGGAAAGCAGACTGATACTGCCCGCAATCCCAATGATTTCCATTATACCCAAACGGCCCATCCTCCTGTTTGGAGAATGGGCCGCTGAAATCAATTTGGCAAGTAAGCCATTGTCTGGAGTGGGTTAGAAAATCTCGAACAGACCCGCAGCACCCATACCGCCGCCGACACACATGGTGACAACGCCGTATTTCGCACCGCGGCGCTTGCCTTCCAGCAAAACATGCCCCGTACAACGCGCACCAGTCATGCCATAAGGATGGCCGATAGAAATCGCGCCGCCGTTGACGTTCAATTTGTCATTGTCGATGCCCAGCTTATCGCGGCAATAAAGCACCTGCACCGCGAAGGCTTCGTTCAGTTCCCACAGGCCGATATCATCCACGGTCAGGCCGAACCGCTTGAGCAGCTTCGGGATCGCAAAGGCTGGGCCAATGCCCATTTCGTCGGGCTCGGTTCCGGCCACTGCCATACCGACATAGCGGCCAAGAGGCTGGAGACCCTTTTGTTCGGCGAGCTTGGCTTCCATAACCACAACAGCAGAGGAACCATCCGACAATTGCGAGGCGTTACCCGCAGTAATTGTGGTGTTTGGGCCGAGTACTGGCTGCAAGCTCTGCAAGCCTTCAAGCGTGGTCGAAGGGCGGTTGCCTTCGTCCTTGGCAATGGTCACTTCGACATCGGAAACTTCGCCGCTTTCCTTGTCTTTCACCTTATGCGTTGTGGTGACAGAGACGATTTCATCGTCGAATTTTCCCGCTGCCTGCGCCGCGGCAGTGCGCATTTGCGACTGGTAGCCATACTCATCCTGCATTTCACGGCTGATGCCGTATCGCTGCGCTACGGTTTCGGCAGTTTGCAGCATCGGCATATAAATCGCTGCGTGCATCGCCATCAATTCGCGGTCGGGGGCGACGCGCATTTCGGGGGTCTGCACCAGACTGATTGATTCCTGACCGCCTGCCGCGACAATATCCATTCGGTCGATAACAACCTGCTTGGCGGCAGTGGCGATGGTCATCAGCCCCGACGAACACTGACGGTCCATCGTCATGCCCGACGTGGTGATCGGGCAGCCAGCGCGCAGCGCAACCTGACGCGCGAGATTGCCCGCCTGCGTACCTTGCTGGAGCGCGGAGCCCCACAATACGTCATCGACTTCACCCGCTTCAATGCCGGCGCGCTCGATAGCAGGCGCAAGCGCATAGGAACCGAGCGTCGCGCCTGATGTGGAATTGAACGCGCCCTTATAGGCTTTGCCCATACCGGTACGGGCGGTGGAAACGATTACTGCGTCGCGCATGGCGAACTCCTTATGAGGTCTAGATTCGATCGATTCCCTGGGGAGGGTTAGAAATCAGACGAACAGCTGGGTGATCCATTCACAGATCAGTGCGGGCTTATCTTCGCCTTCAATCTCGATCGTGATTTCGCATGTCTGCTGCCACTGGCCAGGGCGCTTTTCCACCATTTCGGTCAGCTTCCAATGGCCGCGAATACGCTTGCCGCTGCGGACGGGTGAGATGAAGCGGGTTTTGTTGCCGCCGTAATTCACGCCCATTTTTACGCCGTCAACCTTCGGAATATCCGAATTGGCCGAGAGGTAGGGGATCATCGACAAGGTCAGGAAGCCATGCGCGATGGTGCCGCCGAACGGGGTCATCTTGGCGGCTTCTTCATTGATATGGATGAACTGGTGATCGCCGGTTGCATCGGCAAACTTGTTGATCCGGTCCTGGCTCATTTCGGCCCATTCGCTGGTGCCGATGACTTCGCCTGTCTTGGCTGCGATTTCCTGCGGGGACATATGCCTCTCCTTTGGCTGCTGGTTTTACCTTGGGAAGCACCATGGAGCATTGCGGCGCTTTGCGCAACGAGGTTTCCGTTTACGTCAAGCTGCCGTTACGGAATCGCCTGATTGAAAAGCCGTCGGTTTTTGCTGCGACCGCGAAGGCACCTTCCGGCTGCGCGAATCGAGCTGTTTGCAATAGGACCATAGCGCGCATTGCAAGCCGATCAGCATCAGGATGAACGGCTGATAGGCAATGCCTTGGAACAGCGAACCGATGATCGCGACAATCTGGGCGTTTTGCAATGCGCTGGCGAGAGGCGCCTGCCATCGTTCGCCATCACCCGTCCGGTTGCGCCATTTACGGCGGATGCGTTCCATGTGCCACAGACCAAGCACATGCAGCCATAGCCAGATCGTCAGGCCAGGCCATCCCTGTTCACCCAACATCTCAAACACAGCCGAATGATAGGCCCGTGCTTCATCGGTCACTTCGCGATATTCAACCGAGGTTGTATTTCCGATTTTTTCGCGGATCGGCATATCATAGGTAAATTTGTTACCCCGGAAGGCGTCGAAACCGCCACCGGTCGGCTTTTCCATCGCGTAGTCGATGGTCCATTTCCACACCGCAACGCGAGTCGAGGCCGATTCGTCGCCATCAGGGCTGCCCAATGTCGACATACGCTCGTAATAGCTTGCAGGAAGGAACGGCAAGGCGACCAGACACAGCGCCGCGCCTGATGCGATGAAAGTCAATCGCTTCTTCACATCGCGCAGTGCCAATCCCAGCAACGCTGCAATGCACAACAGGCCGGTGCGCGCCTCCGTCCCGACAGGAATCAGCAGACAGGCAAAAATCAACCCAAGGGCAAACAGTTTGACCCGCCAATCAGGGACAAAGATGGTGCCGAAGCGGGTAAACCAGATGATAATCGGTATCAGGCCGATTGCCACCGTCGCCAATGTGGAACTTTCATAGAGTCCGCTGTTGTCATTGACGAAGAACAGGCTGTTTTCATAACCACCGCCGCCAAGGATGATCTTGATCCCGGCGCTAATGATAATCGCTCCTGCAGCCAGCACCATGGTCAGCAATGCGCCTTCAATCCGCAGCCTGGTGGTCAGCGTCAGCGGCAGGAACATTCCGAAGACCAGCGCCTTCCACACCCAGGTCCACTTTAGGGCGGCGAATTCCGGGAAATCGGCGTGCATGGTCGTCCACCAACAGTACAGCAGCAGCGCAAGCATCAATCCCTGACGGAAGGTGAACCGGCTGCCGCGCTTCGGATCTGCAATCAGCCATCCAGCAAAGGCAGCACAAAATGTCAGCAGGGAGGGCTGCAGCAGCGGCATGAATGTCCAGCCCATCTTCCCCGGTGCAAGGACATCGACATAAAGATAAGCGAGCACCCATACGAACGGACGCCGGAAGCCGATTGCCACAAATGCGACCAGGAAGATAAACAGCGCAAGATCAAGCATCGCTGGCACCTTCCGGCTCGGCTGGGCTTTGTCCTGGCCGCGACTTGCGCAGCACAGGCAATGCCGGATCTTCATCGAGATCTTTCCGCCCGACAAGCCGGATCAGCGCTAGAAACAGCAACGCATGGGTCAGAACAAGGGCGAAATAGTCAATCACGTTTGGTCTTGGCGCTCCGGCATCAGATCATGCCGCCCTAACAGCGGGGAGTTGACGCGACGTTAAGCTTGTTCTGCCAATTGAGCATTATGACCCGCATACTTCATATTCTCGACCATTCGCTGCCCTTGCACAGCGGTTATACGTTCCGCACGCGCGCGATCATGAAAAGTCAGCAAGCCGCTGGCCTGACTGTCTGCGGCGTTACCGGCCAGCGCCACACGGCTGGCAGCGACGGGCAGAATGCGCTTGGCCCTACCGCCATAGAAGACGTCGATGGACTGCAATTCCACCGCACGCCGGGCGTAGCCGAAGGGCCCGCCGGATTGCGCGAATGGCGAGAGATCGCCGCGCTGGCCGACACGATTGTGAAAGTTGCGCAGGTTTGGAAGCCCGATGTGCTCCATGCGCATTCGCCGGCCTTATGCGGCGCAGCTGGGCTGAAAGCGGCCAAAATACTCGGAATTCCGCTGGTCTACGAGATTCGTGCCTTCTGGGAAGATGCAGCGGTAGGCAACGGCACGGGCAGCGAGGGATCGGTCAAATACCGCATGACCCGCTTGCTCGAAAACCGGGTGATTACGGGTGCGGACGCGGTCTTCACTATTTGCGAGGGTTTGCGCAATGATCTTATCGAGCGCGGGTTCCAAGGCGGCAAAATCGGGATTTCTCCCAATGGCGTAGATCTGTCGATGTTCGGCGATCCCCCGCCTCGTGACGACGCTCTTGCCGCCCAAATTGGTCTTGATGCCGGACCGGTGATCGGCTTTATCGGCAGCTTCTATGATTACGAAGGGCTCGACGATCTAATTGCAGCCATGCCTGAACTGCGAAGCAGACAAGCAGGCGCACAGCTCTTGCTTGTGGGCGGTGGACCAATGGATAGCGCCTTACGCGCTCAAGCAGCGGCATCGCCGGTAGCGAATACAATTTATTTTACCGGCCGCGTCCCACACGCGGAAGTAGAACGCTATTATTCATTGGTTGATGTGCTGGCTTACCCACGCAAGCAGAGCCGCCTTACCGATCTGGTCACTCCGCTCAAACCGCTCGAGGCTATGGCCCAGCGGCGGATCGTCGCCGCGTCCGATGTTGGCGGACACCGTGAATTGATTACCGATGGAGTGACAGGCGTGCTTTTCCCGGCTGACGATCCAGCCGGTGCAGCGCGCGCGCTTTCCGATTTGATTGATCAGCGCGCCGACTGGGATGCGATGAAGGCCCGCGCCCGCGTCCATGTTGCCGAGGCACATGACTGGGCGAAAAACATTCATCGTTATCAATCTGTTTACCATCATTTGCTAGCCAATGTCTCGAATAGGGATTTGTCCGACGCTGCATAAGCGTTGTGCAAAGCCGCTAAGCAACAGGGAACAATCAGTGCTGGGCAAGAAAAAATCAGACCAGAGCAAGAAGGTGCCAATTAGCGCCCATCCGGTGTTTCCGGTGGTGGTTGCGCTGTGGTTCGCTGCTCTGCTCGGCATCGGCAGCCTGATCTTGCCCGTGATCATTTTCGAAAAATTCGCGGTCGCAACAGGTTTGTCGTCGATTCTCGACGCGGCCCAGCCCCCACTCGGGACCAAGGCACGGCTCATAGTCGCGGTTTTCGCAGCCTTGGCTGGCGCAGTCGCTGGCATTATCGTCGCGCGCAAAGTTGCAAATGCGCAATCCCTTCCCAAAGAAGCGCGCCCTGCAAGAAATGTCATCCAACCTGCGGTGGGTTCAGACAAACCGGCCGAACTCAAGAAACCAATTTCCGCACATGAAGAATTGGGTTGCCACGGGCTCGACGCGCCGCTGGCGCAGGATACGGCTCCTGACGATCTGCCGAGGCCGGGCGTTGCCTATAGCGGTAAGCGCCGAGCACTGGCGGTAACGGATGATAGCGGCCCAAGCGACTTTCTGGAGCTCGCACCCCTGCCAGGCGGCGAACCGACCTTTGTCACCGACCCGTTCGAAGCTGACGATAACGACTCCGAACCACTCGAATTGGCCGAACTTGCGCTTGATGACGGTGTGTCCGAATCTACGAACCCATCCTCATATTTCTCCGAATCAACCCCGTTAAACATAACGGATTCGCAAGCAATCGAACCAGAGGATGAATACCGGCCGCAGACCGGAAGTCAGTTTACCGATCCGATTGAAGACCCGATTGAAGAGTTGCGACAGGAGTTCACATTGAAGAACGAACCGGCCCAAGAAGCGTATAATCCATTTGCTGCCAAGGCGGACCATTCCCAGCCTGAGCACAAGCCATTCTCGGCACCAGAGGGCATGCAAGCCGCGCCAGCTTTTCCGGGCCATTCTCCAGCGTCTTTCGCCGAATCGGTATTGCCAAAAAATGCGTTGACGCAAAATTTGAACGAATTGAGTATGGCAGAATTGGTCGAACGGTTCGCGATGGCACTGCAATCGAACGCGCAAGCGAAACACACTGCGGCCCATGCGCCCGAGGTCGAGCAGGGTAAGACGGAGCAAGCCAATGAGCAGGCTGCACCGCTAGTCTTTCGCAGGGCCAATACCGCTGCGACCAATGCCGTGCCCTTCGGCGAGCCAGCGCCTAGTTTCAAAGAAGCCGCTCCATTACAATCCGTAACCAGCACCGCAATGACACAGCCCATGGATGAACAGCCGAAGGTTGCTGCCGCTGAGGATACTGCTGCATTGCCCTTTGCGCTTCGACCGCTTCTGCATGATGATGACAGCGATGAGCATGATGCAGACGGCCATCATGATGATCTGCATGGATTGTCCTTGTCGCTAAGCACATCAAATCTGAAATTCGAACAATCGGCCTCCCTGGCCAACTGGATGAAGCCAGCGGAGTCAGCTGCACAACCAGCAATCCCTGCTGGCTTTGGCGAGAACGCAAGCTCAGCAGCTGGCAGCGCAGGCCAGTTTGCTTTGCCTGCAAGCTTTGGGGCCGAGGCGGAAATCGATGACGAAGATGAAGATGAAGGAGCCTATAGCTCTCTCCTCAATATGAAAAGCCAGTTCAGCGCAGGGCAGGATTTCGTGCGGATCGAGGATGACGACAGCATGCCCTCTGCGCCCGAAGGCGTCGTCGTTTTCCCTGGGCAAGATCAGCGGCGCGCGACACCCGCCACAGATGGTCCAAGCCGCGAACCACTTATGGACGACAATGCACCCGAACCCGTTGCATTTCGCCCCTTCGATGGACCCGCAGCCGAAAATGCGAATGGCGGTTTCCGGCAAAGCACAAATAGCAATGCTGGTGAAACCGAGCGGGCGCTGAGAGAGGCGCTTGAGAAACTCCAACGTATGAGCGGCGCCGCTTGATTGAGGCATCTCGGTTAGGGTCCAATCTCAATAAAGGGGCTCTCCGGTAGTTCTGGAGGGCCCTTTGTGCCGATTGCAAAGCTTGAGGCGTGAATACGATATCTTGCCCCTTCGCAGTTGCAAAAATCATTTCCTTTCTTCATTACCAGCTTGTGCGACATATTCGGTGCCCGCGTGCCGGGTAACTTGCACTACATTGCCGGATCGGGCCTGCGACGCCCGGGATCCGGCACCTGATAATGATGGGATGGAAGAATGGGATACCCTGCGCCTGAAGGGCTGTATGACCCGCGCAATGAACATGACGCCTGCGGCGTCGGTCTGGTCGCGCATATCAAGGGTGTAAAATCGCATTCAATCGTCAGCCAGGCACTTCAGATACTCTCCAATATCGATCACCGCGGCGCGGTCGGGGCTGATCCACTGCTGGGCGACGGCGCAGGTATTCTGCTGCAAATTCCCGACCCTTTGTTCCGTAAATGGGCGAAAGAGAGCGGAAAGTCGCTTCCCGCTGCCGGTAATTATGCTGTGGCTATGTGCTTCATGCCGCAAGATGAAGCTGCGCGCACATTTGTGACCGGGCAACTCGAAAAATTCATCGAGAAAGAAGGGCAAACAGTTGTCGGTTGGCGCGATGTGCCAACTACACTCGATGGTCTAGGCAAAGCGGTCATCGCTTCGATGCCAGTGATGCGCCAATGTATTGTCGCGCGCGGTGAAAATTGCGCCGATCAGGATGCGTTCGAGCGCAAGCTGGTCGTGATTCGCAAGCAGACACTCAACCCGCTGGCCAAGCAGGCCGATAAACACGACCTTCCCGAGCTGGCCAAAACCTACATTCCGAGCTTTTCCAGCAGAACCATTGTGTACAAAGGACTGCTCCTCGCCAACCAAGTTGGTTCGTTCTATGACGATCTGCGCGACCCCGATTGCGTCTCTGCGCTCGGCCTTGTCCATCAACGCTTCTCGACCAACACTTTCCCGAGCTGGCGGCTCGCCCACCCTTACCGCTTCATGGCGCATAATGGTGAAATCAACACGGTCCGCGGCAATGTGAACTGGATGAACGCCCGCCGTCGGACGATGGAAAGCGAACTTCTCGGCGCCGATCTCGACAAGATGTGGCCACTGATCCCGCATGGCCAGTCTGACACTGCCTGCCTCGACAATGCGCTCGAACTTTTGGTTTCTGGTGGATACAGCCTCGCCCACGCGATGATGATGCTTATGCCCGAGGCCTGGGCAAAGAACCCGCTGATGGATGCCGAACGCCGTGCGTTTTACGAATATCACGCAGCGCTGATGGAACCGTGGGACGGCCCCGCAGCGGTCGCCTTCACCGATGGCCGCCAAATCGGCGCGACGCTCGACCGCAACGGCCTGCGCCCGGCACGCTTCTGCGTGACCAAAGACGATAT
>JBATLU010000244.1:0-1745 GCA_049289475.1 Pontixanthobacter sp.
CGCAACAGCAATTGCAGGATCGCGCTGGAACGGACCACGGTTCTTTGGCTTGAGGGACACATAATGAGTGTTCCGGCCAAGCGCTGCGCGATTTACACACGCAAAAGCTCCGAAGAAGGTCTCGACCAGACATTCAACTCGCTCAATGCCCAGCGCGAAGCCTGCGAAGCATATATCCTGAGCCAGACCAGCGAAGGCTGGACCGCCCTTCCCGTTTGCTACGATGATGGCGGGTTCTCCGGCGGGAACATCGAGCGGCCCGGTCTTCAATCCCTGCTGCGTGACATTGAAGCAGGTAAGGTCGACATTGTGGTCGTCTACAAAATTGACCGGCTAACCCGCAGCCTCGCTGACTTTGCCCGCATCGTCGAGATATTCGAGAAAGCGGACGTGAGCTTTGTCTCGGTCACCCAGTCGTTCAACACCACTTCCTCCATGGGCAGGCTAATGCTCAACGTACTGCTATCCTTTGCCCAGTTCGAGCGCGAGGTAACCGGCGAGCGTATTCGCGACAAGATTGCTGCGTCCAAAGCCAAAGGCATGTGGATGGGCGGCAATTTACCCCTTGGTTACGACCGGCCCAAGGAAGGAACCCACAAGCTGCTGGTCAACGAGATGGAAGCGGAGAACGTGCGGGATATCTTTGCTCGCTATCTGGCGCTTGGATCGGTTCACTCGCTTGAGCGCGAACTTCCTTCTCGGCGCATCCATTCCAAACGCCGCAAAACTCTCAAAGGTAAGATTGTTGGCGGGACACCGTTTAGCAGGGGGGCGCTGTTCCACCTTCTGCGCAACCAGATATATCTCGGGCGGATCGTCCATAAGGACCAGAGCTTTGACGGCGAGCACGAAGCCATCGTTGGGCAGGAACTGTTTGATGGGGTTCAGGTAAAGCTTGATGCGCAAAAGCGTAAGGTTGCAGCATCAACTGACCAGCGCGGTGTCAGAGCGCCGCTAACCGGCAAGCTCTTTGATGCGTCTGGCGACCCGATGACCCCGACCACCTCCTACGGCCACACCGGCCGCAAATATCGCTACTACGTCTCGGCCCCGCTTCAGCAAGGCCGCAAGTCTACCTCAGCGACAAAGGTCGAACGGCTGTCCGCACCAAGCATTGAACGCATCATTGCCGAGGCAGTCGGGCGATGGGCTCCCAAAACAGCGGATGCTTATTCATTGGTTCGGTCGGTCAACCTTGGCGTCCAAGGTCTTCATATCGCGATAGATGCGGATCAGGCTGGAAGCCTCTCAAGTCGGCTTTACGATGGCGAGACAATTACCGATCGCAAGCGCGGTCAGGTTACAATTCTCCTGCCGCTTGCCTTACCGCTTCGCGGAGGCAGAAGGCACATCACTCCAGCCGGCAGGCGCAGCGCCCAGCCTGATCCGGTCCTCATCATGGCCCTGCGCAAAGCACATGCCTCGCTCACCTACAAGAGCGGATTACCGCTTATTCAAACAGCGCCAGCATCACCCTATGATCGCAGCATCCTGCGCCTTGCGTTTCTTGCGCCCGACATCCAGCAAGCCATTCTGGACGGCCGTCAGCCAGCCGGGTTCAATCTGCAGATTCTCAAGAAAATTGGCATACCGCTCTGCTGGTCCAAGCAGCGCAAAACGCTCGGATTTAGCAAACACAATCTTCCCTGTTCCGCTGATTAAATACCCTGTTAATGACGATTAAATACCCTGTTCGGTGCGATTAATTCCCTGTTCCGTCGAATAACAGGAAAACGGTAGTTTCG
>JBATLU010000245.1:0-2155 GCA_049289475.1 Pontixanthobacter sp.
CGGCTACCGCGTGCGGCTTCGCGTTCCTGTTCGATCCGCTGACGCGCCGCTTCCTCTGGGCTGATGCCCTGCGGCGGCGGTGGGGGCGGTTGCGCGCCGATAGGCGGTAATGCAGCAACAGCGCCGCGCTCCTGCGCATCAAGTATCGGTTTTCCGAGATCGCCGGGAAGCGGCGGTCCAAGCCTTGGCACTTGCGAATAATCCCTCGGGGCCGATGCCAGACCGTCGGCCACCGCGACACCATCGGTGTTAAACAGCTCCTCTTCGCCCCCTTGCGAGGCAGGCTGCAGCGCATAGAGCAAGGCTCCGCCCACAAGCGATAGTCCGACGGCGCTGGCGATACCGATGGCTTTGCGCGACAGTCGCACAACGCGCGGGCCCTCGCCGCGCAGGCTGGTGATGGATTCGGCATCGACGGGGCGTTCGGGTTCGGGCTCGCTGTTCATCATTCGCTCCGCGCGCGGTTGGTGATCTTGACGCGCACCTGCCTGCGTCCTGCGCCGATCCGCAATTCTGCCTTATGGAACAGCCGGTCGACGATCAGGTAGCGCCCGTTCACCCGGTAATTGACCAGTTCGGCCTCGCCCTCCTCGCCAATGACAAAGAAGGGCGGCATTTCGCCTTGGGCAATGTCGGGCGGGAATTCCACGAGCGTGCGCTGACCATCATCGAAAACGCGCAGCGGCCGCCAATCGGGTTTGTCGCCCGATATCCGGTAATCAAAGTTGAGGTTTTCGATCGTGAACCCGTCCGCAATCGGCGCGGCGCGTGCGGCTTCCGCTTCGGACTGGCGCAATGCGATCAGCTCGTCCTCGGGATAGGACCAGCTGACCGAGGCCATATATACGCGGGGGTTGGCGCGCAGCTCGAGATGATAGGTGCGCCGGTCGGTGTTGATGACGAGATTGGTGGTGATATCGGGCCGGGTCGGTTTGACGAGGATATGCACCCGCTGTGTGGCACCCGCGCCGCTGAGCGTATCGCCGATCATCCAGCGCACCGTATCGCCCGCCGCCACCGGGCCCGGGCCCACCAGCCTCTCGCCTTCCTGCAGCGCGATATCGGTCACCTGACCGGGCTTGGCATAAATCTGGAACAGCGCTCCTTCGCTAAAGGCATAGCGCTGGATCGCATTCTGGAAACCTGCATCCTCGGGCTGGATACGGGCAGCATCATTTGCCGCTCCCACTTGAGTCTCGGGGTCAGACGGGCGGGAGCGGCGCGCGGCAGTGGGGGAGGCCTGCCGCGAAAGGAGATGGATATCATCGGAGGTCTGGATCGCCGTGAGCGGGCGCATTTTCACCAGCGCTGCCAAGGCTGACTGCATGGCCGCAGCCGAAGGGGCCGGGGTCGCCGAGGCCGGGACGGCCAGCGCCAGCGAGGCCGCGCCAAGCAGGCTGACGAAAACTTTGCGGAAGACAATATGTGAGCGGGACATCAGCCGAGCTCCTTTGACCAGTTGATGGATGTGACGAAGATGCCGAGTGGGTTCTTGGTGAGCGCATCGGGATTATTGGGCGGCTGCACGGTGATGCCGAGGATCGCGGTCCACCTGCTCGTCTCGGCGAGCGCGCCGTCGCGGTAGCGACGCTCGATCCAAGCTACGCGGAAACTCCTTGGCGAAGCACGGATCACGCTGGTGACATCGACGGCCACCTGTTCGCGTCCAATCACGGAAAAGGGATCATTGGCCCGCGCATAGTCATTGAGTGCCAGCGCGCCCTTGTCGCTCGCGAAGTCATAGGCTCTGAGCCAGTTTTCGCGCACGACGATGGCATCGTCGGGAATAGCACGGACATGTTCGGTGAAGCGGGCAAGGTGGAAGGCGATCTGCGGATCGGTCGGCGCGAACTCGGCATTGGCAGGCGCGACGCTGCGCGCTTCGCCAAGCTTGTCGACCTCAACCACCCACGGGACGATGGTGCCGCGCGCATTCTGCCAGATGAGACCGCCGGTCAGCGCTGCTGATAAGCCGAGCGCGCCGAAAAAGGCATAGCGCCAGCTCTTCGCTTGAACGCGGGCCGAGCCAATGCGCTCGTCCCAGACCTGTGCCGCGCGCTGATAGGGCGTCTCGGGTTGCGGCGTCTTGCCGTACCGGATCGAGGGGCGTTTGAACATGAGAGGTCAGTCCTTCTCTTTCGTGTCGATGGAGGAG
>JBATLU010000246.1:0-1580 GCA_049289475.1 Pontixanthobacter sp.
CTGCTCGTTGAGATAATATTCGCGCTGGGTCTTTTCCATTTGACGTTTGACCCGGCCGCGGATCTTGCGCTCGACCTGGAGGACCGACAATTCGCCTTCCATAAACGCCATCACCATTTCAAGGCGGCGCAGCGGATCGGTTTCGGTGAGTAAGCCTTGCTTGTCCGACACTTTGGTATTCGCCGAAGCCGCGATCGCATCGGCGAGAGCACCGGCGTCGTCGATTTCGCCCAATTCGGTGGCGGCATCATCGCCCAGCTTCTTGTTCAGCTTGGCATATTCGCCAAATTGCTTGGTAACCGAACGCATCATCGCGGTCACTTCGCTGCCCGAGGCGGTTTCGGGCACGATCAAGTCAACATCGGCGACGGTATGCTCGCCCTCTTCACGCAGTTCGTTCAGCTTGGCGCGCGACGTGCCTTCTACCAGCACGCGCACAGTGCCGTCGGGCAGCTTGAGCAACTGCAAGACCTGCGCGACGACGCCCACATCATACAGATCATCGCTCTGCGGGTCGTCGCAGCCCGGGTCGAGCTGTGCGAGCAGGAAAATATCCTTGCTGCCTTCCATCGCCACTTCCAGCGCCGCAACAGATTTATCGCGTCCGACAAACAACGGCACAACCATGCCCGGAAACACGACAATATCGCGAAGGGGAAGAAGAGGGAAATTGCTCATATCATATCCGTATCACTGCGCGTGCCTGATCTCGGTACGCTTTGTTCTATGGTGATATGGGAAGTCTTGCCGTCCGCTGCAATGATAAACGGCGCGATAGGTTGAGAGCGCAGGAAGATCGATTATTCCTGCGAGTAAGGCGCGATTTATTGATTAGAAGGCGACGGTCACCGCCACGGTATCGCTATACAAACCAGCCGGATTGAATGCGCCGACCGATGGAATGCGGCCATAGGCGGTGTAATTAATTGTGCCTGCCCCAAACGTCAGTCCCCAACGTCCGGCCCCTAGCCCCTGGCCCCAGCGAGAGGTGCGGGCTGCATTGGTATAGATTTCGTAATTCAGGAAAACATTGCCCAGATTGGATTTCATCCGGCGCTGGCTGCCATTTGCATGCTGGCCATCGTCCATAGACACAACAAAGAATGTGAACTGCGTGCATTCGACTGTCACGGTTGCTGAGCTGTCGACACTGGTATTGGTACCGGGATTGGCGACAACAAAACCCATTGGCGTTGCGGTGACATTGCACCGGTCCAGAACTTCAGCGGACACACCCATATCATCGCTCGCAGTTCCAGCATGTGCTGAAACCGGTAGCAAGAAAGCTGCCGCAATGGCGCCAGCCAAGATGGCCTTATTTATCCGCAAGAAGTCCGTCACCCTGAATTACATCGCTCAAGGCATAGGCACCCGACGCTAAATGTCGGTTATGATTCATGGTTTACGCAGGGTAAATCCGCTGCCGCGCAACACCCGTATGCTGAAATTGTGAACTAGGCTCAGGACCTATTAAATTGCTTGCATTGGCCGGGCGAGGTTGATTCAATGTCGGCGCTGAGGAGGCGTTGACATGAGTGATCTGATTTGGTTGACCGAGGCTCAAATGCGCAGGATTGAGC
>JBATLU010000247.1:0-1644 GCA_049289475.1 Pontixanthobacter sp.
GCCGGAGACAGCCCGTCAATATGCTCGACATCGGGCTTCTGCATCATCTCCAGAAACTGCCGCGCATAGGCAGAAAGGCTCTCAACATAGCGCCGCTGCCCTTCGGCATAGATGGTGTCGAATGCGAGCGATGATTTGCCCGAGCCCGATAGGCCCGTAATCACGATCAACGCATCGCGCGGCAGATCAATATCGATAGCTTTGAGATTGTGCTCGCGAGCACCGCGGACAGAGATTTGGGTAAGAGCCATGAAGGGGCATTTGGGGTGTGCTTGGGCCAGAGTCCATAGGAGGGATTTATGGTGGGTGGTTTATCCCAATGTTCTTGGAATGTTCAACCCTGCACTTTCCCCGGCACGAAGGCCGAACACCCGCCCCCGGCCTCTTCCCGAAAGGAGGGGAGTTACAGCAGTTTCGGGGATTTCTTATCGTCCACTTCGCGTTTGGCCGATTTCAGCACGCTGTCATCGCCGCCCCATCAGGCCCTTGCGGTTAACCGATTTGATGAAAGCCGGAAGGCTGTTGCTCATCATGATGCCATGCGCCTGCGGCATCGCTTGCATTCGCGCAGGCAACAACCTTCTTGCGTGGTTGGTCGGCTTGACGAAAACCGCTTGGCCTGCGCCATGTGGCCTTGCCAGCAAGCGAAGGCGCCTCTCGACGTGAGCCGCCCCTGCGCACGGTGCCAGAGCGCAATCGGCAACCGGCAAAACCCGGCTTTCACCTGCACTATTCCAATTGCGCGCTGAGAAATTGTTGACCATATTGTACTGAGATAGGGTCCGCTGGGGAAAATCATTGAAAATTACCGGTTTGGCTGCAGTCAGTTTTGCAGCGTTGTCGAGCGCCATGATGGCACAAGTTACATATGCGCAAGACGCAGGCGGTGATGATGATCTGATCGAGATCGAGGGTGACCGGTCCGCGCGGCCTGAGGTGGCCGACGCGCCTTCTATCGATGCGCCGGTCCAAATGCCGGGCGCGTCGGCTCCGGCGGCGGATCCAGTGGGTTTGGCGCGCAAGCGGGCACCGATGGAATTGATCGACAATGACGAGGAATTGCTCGCACGGCTGCGCAAGACCGACATCGTCCACCGGCTGCGCGGAATCGACGTGCCGTTCCGTTTGCTGCCACCGCAGGATGGCCAGCCCGACGCCAATATCTGGCACAAGGGGCCGATGCCGGACAAGACCTTGCTCGCCCGGTTGCGAAGCACGCCGCTGAGCGAAGCGGTGACCACTATCACCACCAAGGCTGACGAAACCGGTGAGATCAGGCTGGTCGAAGCGGTTTGGCGATCAACCAGCGACCCTCGCCCGACCTATGCGCAAACCGGTGTGCTCTATTGCGCACGCGATGCACAGATTGGCGGCAAGAAGGCAGAGACTGATGCGGTCAGCATGTGTCTGGTCGATGAAGACCGCGACGGCATTTTCGACGCCTATATGGCCGCCGAGGGTGAAGCGAAAGGCACCGCCCATTCGCTTTACATGGTTGGTCCGCCGTTGCCGCTGGCAAGGCCCCTGCCCTACACCGTGGCGCAGGAGAATACCCTTATCAACACGGCCGAATGGCACACCTGCGGCAAGGATTGGGATCTGCCCTATTTCCGGCCCTATCTGCTCGAAGGCGAAGTTGAGATC
>JBATLU010000248.1:0-7588 GCA_049289475.1 Pontixanthobacter sp.
GCGCAGAGCTGGTGGTGCTGGCGCGCTATATGCAGATATTTTCGGACGAACAGGCGGCGCATTTCGCGGGCCGCTGCATCAACATCCATCACAGTTTCCTGCCCGGCTTCAAGGGGGCGAAACCCTACCATCAGGCGCATGCGCGCGGGGTCAAGATGATCGGCGCGACCGCGCATTATGTCACCACCGACCTTGATGAAGGCCCGATCATCCACCAGTCGGTGGAGGCGATCACCCATGCCGACAGCCCCGACGATCTGGTCCGCAAGGGCCGCGACATCGAGAGCCGTGTTCTGGCCGAAGCGGTCCGGCTGCATCTGGAAGAGCGCGTTTTGTTAAACGGCCAGCGAACGGTGGTGTTCGGCGGCTGATCCATTTCACGGGAGAGAATGATGAGCGAATTTCCATTGCCGAATGCCAGCACCGATCTGACCGGGCGCGTCGCGCTGGTAACCGGTGCATCCTCCGGTCTGGGTGAGCGTTTCGCCCGTGTTCTCGCTTCGCAAGGCGCAGCCGTGGCGCTGTGCGCGCGGCGGATCGAGCGGCTTGATGCGCTGGCGGCAGAAATCACCGCAGCGGGCGGCAAGGCGATCCCGGTGCAAATGGACGCAACCGATGCAGAGGCGATGGTAGAGGCTGTCAACGCCGCCGAAGCGGCCTTCGGCACAGTCGACATTCTGGTCAATAACGCGGGCATTCCCGACGCTCAGCGCGCGCATAAGATGCCGCTTGATCTGGTCGACCGCGTGCTCGACATTAATGTTCGTGCGCCGTGGGTGCTATCATGCGAAGTGGCCCGGCGGCTGATCGCGGCGAAGAAGCCTGGCAATATCGTCAATATCAGTTCGGTCGCGCATTACCGCTATGACGGCGGCGGCGCGACGCTTTATTCTGTTAGCAAGACCGCGATTGCGCGGATGACCGAGGTGCTCAGCACCGAATGGGCGTTTGCCAACATCAACGTCAACGCGATTGCGCCGGGAATGTTCGTCAGCGAAATGACCGACGGTATGTTCGAACGCATCGGCGACCCGCGCGAATGGGTGTCGCGTGGGCGCGTCCCCGTGCCTGCACAACTGGATTCGACGCTGCTCTATCTGGTCAGTTCCGCGAGCGAATGTGTGACCGGTGCAGTGATCAAAGTCGATGACGGTCAGAGCGCGCGCGGGGTGATGCGGTAGTGCGACCTCTTTTCCGGTTCAAACAAAAAGACCCCAGCTTTCGCCGGGGTCTCTCAGGTCAGTTGCGATAGCTGCCCTAGAAAGTGGTGCCGCCATCGCCTCTGATTGAGGTCGAAGTTCTATAGTTGCGCATTTTTAATCCCCTTTCTGGGTTATCGTACCGTAAATTGGTTACCAAATCATACTTGAACCGGAGCTTACCCCCAGCTTCAGGTGTAGGAAAGCGGTTCTTGATGAAGTGGCTCTCTACCTCGACGAAGTGACAAGTCAATGACCTTCTCCATCGGCAGTCGCAGTTTGGGACGTGGGTATCGACTCTGTTGCGTTCAAGGGAGATGGTCCCTTTGGGGATTTTTTCCACCAGACCATTATACCCTGAAGCGGTAAACTCAGCTCGTCCAACTTCCACTGCTGGGCTGATGGAGATTTCTGAGGATGGAGAGTCCCATGAGCTAGTGACCTAGCGCGAATTTCTAGATCTTCGGAAGCACGGTTGACGACTGTAAGGTGAATGTTTTCCGCGATTTCAATAGAACGAAATACCTCAGTGTCCTGGAGTTCCTTAATCATGGTATAGGAACCGGAAACAGTGATCTGCTCACCAGGTTGCAGAAAATGTTCTCCTATTTCGATAGTGGCATCGACTTGAGTGTCATCATTCAACTTTTCCTGAAGTTTGACATTAATTTTCTCAATGTCATCAGATTCGATCTGCTTGTCGCCAATTCGAAATCCATTGACCCGCACGAAAGGCTTCAGCTCATCTAGTATAGGATTGGGAAGTCCCAACTTTATGGGCACACGAATGGCGCCCTTCAGGTCATTCTGTGCGATATTTATGTTTTCAGTGACCGTCGACAAAATCACATCGACTTTCAAATATCTCTCACCCTCTAATCGCGTTCCAGCAAAATCCTCAGCGAGATCAACTAGTGTGTAATTTATATCTATGTTCTTGCGGATTATATTTTTTTCGAGGATATTTTCTTTGATGAGCGCGAAAAGTCGTGGATGATGCCGTGACTCAAACATTCCAAGCAGTACTGCCGAGCCTAGAGCTTCAGTCTTCTTCGCCAGCTGCTTGAAAAAGGCAAAGCGCGTCCTTCGATCAACAGTCGAAGATATGAATACAGCAGCCACAATGGTCAGCCCGATTGCCTCGAGTGTTCCGGCCCAAAAACTTCTCCACGAAAAGGTTGAGGCTGCATGAGAGACGCGATCAAAGTCTCGCACGGCTCGCTCACAGGCTGATTCAACCGGCGGGGTACATGCCTCGAAAACTCCTGAAATCTCGGGATATTTGGGGGTGGAGAGATCGATGCCCAATCCTCCCATAAACAAGATTATTCCAGAAAGAATAACGATGATACTAAACGGATCAAAAAGTCGATTATCCAGACCAACGAAGCTGTCATCCCTGCGTGATATCAAAGCAGCTTCGCGATCTTCAACTCGGAAAAGCCGCGCAAACCAACCCTTCTTCTGATTGTCGGTATTAATGTCCCCCGACATGCTTGCCCCCAATTTTCCTTTCCATAGCCTAGCACCCATCAAAAGAAGTGCAACTATTCTCGCAATTCTATCAAGCAACCGCCTCCTTCTTCACCGTAATCACCTGAGAATAGGTGAATTCCTTCAGCCCTTCGACGCCGTATTCTGCGCCAAAGCCTGACTGCTTGTGGCCGCCGAAGGGGGCGAAGGGGCTTAGGTGGAGGTATTCATTGACCCACACAGTGCCGGTTTCAAGTTGTTCTGCCACGGCCACACCCTTGTCGGTGTCACCGGTCCAGACTGCACCCGCGAGGCCGTAGTCCGAATTGTTGGCGCGCTGGATCACTTCTTCAGTGGTGCTGAATTTCATCAGCGGCATAACCGGGCCGAATTGTTCTTCGGCCACAATGCGTGCGCTTTCCGGCGGGTTGTCCATGATCGTGATCGGCACGTAATAGCCGCTGCCTGATGGATCGACATCGCCGCCGACAAGGAATTTATAGCCATTGTCTTTGGCATCCTGGATCAATTCGCACACACGGTCATATTGCTTCTTGTTCTGGATCGGGCCAACGCCGGTGCCCTGCTGCGATCCGTCACCGACGGTTACATTCTTGGCAACTTCGGCGATGGTTGCGGCCATTTCATCATAAATATCTTCATGGATATAGATGCGTTTCGCTGCAACGCAGATTTGCCCTGCGTTGGAGAAGCTTGACCAGAACAATTGCTCGGCCACTTTCGATACGTCAGCATCGGGCAGAACAATCGAGGCATCATTACCACCGAGTTCGAGCGTGATGCGCTTGAGGTCTTTTGAGGCACCTTCCATGATCTTCTTACCCGTAGCGGTGGAGCCAGTGAAGGTGATCTTGTTGATGTCAGGATGGTTGGTGATCAACGGGCCGAGCGTATCTTCGCCGGTGATGATGTTGACTACGCCGGCAGGCACGATGTCCTTGATCAGTTCAGCGATCCGCAGAGTCGTGAGCGGCGTGAAGGGTGAAGGCTTGAGCACAATGGTGCAACCGCTGAGCATGGCGGGGGCAATTTTTTGCATCGCCATCATTACAGGGAAGTTCCACGGCACGATGCCGCCAACCACGCCAACGGGAACGCGGCGAGTACGGCTCAGGCGCTGGTCGCTGTCTTCGTTGATGACTTCATCGAGTGAAAGCGTCGATTGCGCGCTCATCATGCCGATGGCGCCAAAAATCTCACCCTTGGCTTGATCGTGCGGCTTGCCTTGTTCGGTGGTCAACAGACGGTAAAGTTCATCCGCATTTTCCTTGATCGCGCCCGCCATCGCCTGAATGACCGCGCGGCGATCATCAATCGGGGTCTTCGACCAGGTCTTGAACGCTTTACGCGCCGCAGCAACTGCGCGGTCCAGCTCGGCTTCACCGCATGAAGGGACGAGGCCAACCACTTGCTCATTCGCAGGATTGAGCACTTCCATTGTGTTTGCGGTGCTGACGAGTTCGCCGTCGATCAGATTGCTATAGGTGGTAGGCATCGGATTCTCCCAGTGATTGTTGGACAGCAGACGCGGCGGATACCGCGACTCCAATTAGTTTTCCCGCGAAACCTATCACGGACATTCGGGCGATGGAAGCGGCATTAGCCGTTCTGCTTCAGCCACTCCAAGATGATCGGGTTGCAGAGCTCTGGCTTCTCCTGATGGAGGAAATGGCCCGCGCCCTGAATACGTTCAAACCGCAAGCCAGCAGGGTGGTCTTCAGGGTAAAGCAGTGTCTCGAACACATTCGTATCGACGCATCCATCGCTTGCGCCGGTCATTGCGAGCATCGGCACATGCAGTTTGAAAAACTGCCGATGCCTGTCGGATGCGCTTGGCCGGGGACCGCCCAGCGCCGCGCGATAATAACCGAGCGATGCCTCCACCACGCCGGGCTGGCGGAATGTTTCCAGCACATCCTCTATTACTTCGTCGGGGATTTCCCAGCCGGGGCTCCACTTGCGCCACAGCCGCTTTATGAAAGCGAAATTGTTCCACCGCACCGCTCGGTCAGACAGGCCGCGCAACTGGAAAAACAGCATATACCATGACAGCAAAGCCTGTTTGGGATGGCCTCGCGCTTCGATGGTGAAGCGCCCGGGATGCGGGATTGACAAAGCGGTGCCGCTGAGGAATCTTTCCGGCGCCGATGCTGCCGCCGAATAGGCAATCGCTGCGCCCCAATCATGACCGATTAAATGGACCGGACCAGAGCTCAATTGATCGGCGATAGCGCAGACATCCGCAACCAGCGCGGCCATCGAATAATCCCCATTTGCGGGCTGCGAACCGGGTTCGTAGCCGCGCAAAGTGACCGCAACCGCGCGAAATCCGTGCTCCGCCAAAAACGGCAATTGGTGGCGGAAGGAATTGGCATTGTCGGGAAAGCCGTGCAGGCACAGAACCACGGGCCCTTCGCCCATGGCCGTGGCGCTAAACGCCAGCGGGCCATGGTGAAGTGTCAGATGTTCGGCGTTCATGTCACGCTCCTAACGGAGTGCTCCGCCCTATTTGCCTTCGAGCGCCTTATCCTCGTTTGCACGCTTGATCAGATAATGGCGGATCGCTTCGGCATCATCCGCGCCAAGGGCGCTTTTGAACGAGACCATGCCATTATGCTTCAGCGCACCGTCGATCACGATCGACTTCATCGCCTCGGCATTGGCGATCATACCGGAACGGCGAAGGTCGGGAACCATCGCGCCGCCAACCGCAGCATCGCCGTGGCAGACCGAGCAATAGCGGGCATAAAGAGCGCCGCCCTTGGCCGCCTGTTCTGCAGTGCCGGTGAATTTGGGAGGGTCGAACACCATTTCATTGAGCGCTGGCAGAGGCGGCAGTTTTGCCCCGCCGCCGATCTTGAACACCAGCAAGCGGGAAACATTGCGGACCGGGCCGCCCTTATCCGCCAGCACGCCGCCGACCAGATCCCACACACCGCCCCAACCAGCGAGCACGGCGACATATTGTTCGCCATTGATCGCAAAGCTCATCGGTGCGGCAATCACACCCGTTTGAGCGTCAAACGCCCACAGCCGTTTGCCGGTCTTGGAATCATAGGCGACGAATTCGCCGCCGGCATTGCCTTGGAACACCAGCCCGCCAGCGGTCGACAAAGTGCCGCCGTTCCACGGGCCGGGCTGGGCCACACGCCATGCTTCCTTCTGCGCGACCGGATCCCACGCCACCAATGCGCCGCTGGTCATATCGGCAAATTGCTTACGCACTGCAGCATCGGCGGGCATCGCCACCGTTGCAGTATCGAGTCCGACCTGGAACCCGATGTCCGATTCTTTCCAATTTTTTTCAGCGAGATAGCCTTGCACCAATTGGTTGGTCGGGATGTACATCAGCCCGGTATTTTTTGCGAAGCTCATCGGCTGCCAGCTATGTGCTCCGAGCGCCCCCGGCATACCAAGAAATGCCTCGCCGGTCTGTTCGTAACGTGCGGCTTGCAGGATGTTGGGGCGACCCTTTTCATCCAGCCCGTCTGCCCAGTTCATTTGCGCATAGGCATCGCCGGTCAGAAATTCGCCGGTTGCCGCGTCGAGGACATAGAAAAATCCGTTCTTCGGTGCATGCATCACCACGCGGCGCGATTTTCCGCCAATCTCTACATCGGCGAGCGTAATCTGCGCATTGGAATCATAATCCCACCGGTCTTCGGGGGTTTCCTGGAAATGCCAGCGATATTCACCCGTCGCTGCATCGAGCGCAACGATTGAACCGGTGTACAGGCTATCGCCCGTGCCGCGATCATTGGCCGCCGGATTCCAAGGCTCAGCATTGCCGGTGCCGAAATAGACAAGCCCGCTGGCGGGATCATAGGTGATTGAATCCCACACGGTTCCGCCGCCGCCCAGCTTCCACCATTCGCCGCCCCATGTTTCGGCGGCTTTCTTCATCGCGTCGTTTTCAAACCCCTTTTCGGGATCGCCGGGCACAGTGTGCCAACGCCATACTTCCTTGCCGGTCATTGCATTATAGGCCGCGATATAGCCGCGCGCTTTATATTCCGCGCCGCCGCTGCCGATCAGCACCATACCCTTGGCAATCCGCGGCGCACCGGTAATTGTGTAACTGTCCTGATCGGGAACCGTCATCGTTTCCCACACCGGCTTGCCGGTTTTCTGGTCAAGCGCAATCAACCGTCCGTCGAGCGTTGCGAAGATCACCAGATTGCCATAGAGCGCAACGCCGCGATTGACCGCATCGCAGCACGCGCGGACCAGAGTTTCGCGCGGAACCTTGGGATCATATTCCCATTTCACCGCGCCGCTCGCCGCGTCATAGGCCTTGACCATGCTCCATGCGGTGGTGGTGTAGAGCACCCCGTCGTGCATCAGCGGGGTTGCTTCTTGTCCGCGCGCGGTATCGAGATCAGCCGACCATGCCAGTTCCAGCGTCCCGACTGTTTCGGCATTGATTTGGGTCAGCGGGCTGAAACGCTGTTCGCCATAGTCGCCGCCATAGGTCAGCCATTCATCGCCATTGCCCGCCGCGATCATCGCGTCGGTGACGCCCTCGGTCGCGAGTTCAGGTGCACGGTCACCGCATCCGGTCAGCGCAAGCGCAATTGCGGCGACAAAGGCAAATCTTTTCATGAACAGTCTCTCCCATCCGCGACTCTGTCGGTCGCGCTTTGAAACCTATCTTGCCGCAGTAATCGCCGGCTGTCCATTGCCTGTTTCACGCGCCCTTGCGAAGTTGGTCCGGACACCGCATCATGGACGCAAGGAGATTGATAAAATGTGCGATGATTTCACCCGCGAACAGGAAAATGCCGCGCTGGCCAGAATGGAGCTTGCGCGGGGGATCAGTCGCCGCCAGTTCGCCGCACTCGGCGGTGCGGCCGCGGTTGCCGCTTGCGCCCCCACCGAAATGGCCGCAGCCGAGA
>JBATLU010000249.1:0-1869 GCA_049289475.1 Pontixanthobacter sp.
ACGCAGAGCTGATGAAGTCGCAAAATTGCGGCTGGCTGGCGCGCTCCGGTGCGACATATAGCAAATCCAGTTCGCCTGCGCGATAGGCGTCCATCGTCTCGCGCCAATCGGCGTCGGCACTGGTCAATGTAGCCGCGCTGATGCCGTTGGCTCTGGCAGAGCGCAATTGGTCGTGCATCAGCGCAATCAGCGGTGAAATGACGATACAGGTGCCGCGCTGCATGGTTGCGGGGAGCTGATAAGTAAGCGATTTTCCCGCGCCGGTCGGCATCACCGCCAGCGTCGAGCGACCGGTCAGAATGCGCGAAACCACTTCCTGCTGTTTGCCGCGAAAGCTCTCGAACCCGAAAATTGTCCGCAAATTCTCGCGTGCAGCGTCTATGTTACCCATCTCTTTGCCGCTGCTTACCATAGGCGGCGTCATGGCAGAGCCCGGCAGGCGCGCAAATGCCAATGTCGGAATCTTGAGCCGGGAAATGGATTTGCCCACAGATATGGGCTTTGCGGTTGGGCGCTCGGCAGGGTATCACTGCGACTCGCCTCCAGCAACACGCTGTTTACGGCGAGAATTTCATTGGAGTATTGATAATGAAGAAGATTTTTTACACCGCATTTGTCTCATCTGCAGCGCTGGCTTTGTCGGCCTGCGGTTCATCCGAAGACGCATCGGTAGACGCCGAAGCGGAAACCGTAGAAACCGTGGCTGACCAGGCCGTTGACAGCGTTGAAGAAGCGCCGGTTGAGGATGCCGCTGCCAATACTTCGGCTGAACCTGTTGCTGAAGCCACCACCGCCGCGGCAACCAAGACAACCGAAGATGCCGGCGCTGCCGCAGAAGCGGCTGCCCGCGATGTTGCTGCTGAAGTTGCCAAAGCAGGCGAAGGCGCAGCCAAGGAAAAAGCCGGTCAAATGATCGACAAGGCTGCTGGCGCTGCAAAGAAAGAACTCGGCCAGTAATTTCCGCCGGATTTGTAAGTTTGGTAAGCGGGTGGCGCGCCTTGGCGATTCACCCGCTTTTCCTTTGCAGTAAGCGCGCTATGGTGCAGCGATGAAACAGATTGCGATCCTCGTTCTTGCCGCTTCGCTTTATGCCTGCAGTCCAGCCGATAATGACCCGGGGCCAGGCGGGGTTAGCGTAGGCGAAGCCCGCGCGCTCGATGAAGCAGCGGAAATGATCGAAGCAAAGCGCTTGCCCGAGCAGCAGGACGAAGCCGCATCCGATCAAACCCATGACGCAGCAGCTCAAGACGATTAACCAGAGAACCCCTGAGCGAGCGAGCTCCGCTACAATTCAAGACTGACAAAATAGGAAGAGGATCGACGCCATGCCCGAAACAATGACCGCCACAGGTATGGATCCGGAGATTTTCGACCAGTTCATCGACCAGCTTCAGCGCTATGTGCGGGAACGGTTGATCCCCGCTGAACCAGACGTCATCGCCAACGATGCGATCCCCGCCGGACTGGTCGACGAGATGCGCGAAATGGGCCTGTTCGGTCTGACCATGCCCGAAGAATATGGCGGCAGCGGTATGAATGTTCCGCAATATGTCGAGACGATCCGCACGCTGAGCTATGCAATGCCTGCCTACCGTTCGATCACATCGATCAATCTGGGCATGGTGTGCTCGGCGCTAAAAAATTCGGGCACCGACGAGCAGAAAGCCGAATGGTTACCGCGTCTGGCCTCCGGCGAAATCGCCTGTTTCGGGCTAACCGAACCGGGATCGGGCAGTGATAGCGCGGCGATGGCAACCACCGCCAAGCGCGACGGCAATGGCTATGTCCTCAACGGTTCCAAACGCTACATCACCAACGCCCCGCACGCGAAACTGGGGCTCATCATGGCGCGCACCAATGACGCAGCCT
>JBATLU010000250.1:0-5922 GCA_049289475.1 Pontixanthobacter sp.
GATATTGAGCATCCTGCCATTCCACCGGTCAACGAACGAATCTGACAGGATCCGCATATAGCCTGCAAGGATGATATAATCCGCTCCCGCTTGCCTGACAGCTTGCTCCATCAGTTCATCATGCGCGCCACGCTCCATACCCTGATGCGACTGCGCGAAAGTTGCAATGCCTTCGGCGGCAGCAAGAGCGAGGCCTTCCGCATCTGGATTGTTGCTTGCCACCAAAATGATCTCGTAATTCGCGCCGGGCAATCTGCTGGCAAAAAGCAACGCTGCCATATTTGTGCCGGTACCCGAAATTAGCACCGCGATTTTGGTCTTGGCAGCCATTTTTTCAGGCAAAATGTTCTGCTTTCCAATCTGCCGTGGCGGACCATGTTCCGGCCGAACCGGTCACCGAACATCCGCGCGGACCTGCGCCGATTGTGCCAATTTGCAAGACGGTTTCACCCGCAGCTTCGAGTTCGGCAGTCAAATCGCCAATTTGATCGGCGTCAACCGCGAGCACCATCCCGATACCGCAATTGAATGTCCGCGCCATTTCTTCGGGTTCGATATTTCCCTGCGCCTGCAAGAACGCCATCAGCCTTGGCTGCTGCCAAAGATCGGCATCGACGATTGCATGCGCATTTTCGGGTAAGACGCGCGGAATATTTTCGAGCAACCCGCCACCGGTAATATGCGCCAGTGCGGCAATTTTCCCGTTGCGAATCGCAGGGAGCAAACTTTTCACGTAAATCCGCGTCGGCTCGATCAGATGGTCGATCAGCAGCCGGTCCGAATCGAACAGAGCGGGGCGATCAAGTTTCCACCCCTTGTCGGCTGCAAGTCGCCGGACGAGCGAATATCCGTTTGAATGAACGCCCGAACTGGCAAGGCCGAGCAAAATCTGGCCCGGCGCAACGCGCTCACCGGTCAATTGCTCGCCGCGCTCGACCGCGCCGACACAAAATCCTGCCAGATCATAATCGCCTGCCGCATACATGCCCGGCATCTCTGCTGTTTCGCCGCCGATCAGCGCGCAGCCGGCGGTCTTGCAGCCTTCTGCAATGCCGGCAACGACACGTTCTGCGATGCCGGTTTCCAGCTTGCCAGTCGCAAAATAATCAAGGAAAAACAGCGGTTCAGCGCCTTGGACGATCAAATCATTGACGCACATTGCAACCAGATCGATGCCGACGGTGTCGTGCCGGTCGAAATCAATCGCGAGTTTCAGCTTGGTACCGACGCCATCATTGGCAGCGACCAGCAGCGGGTCTTGATAGCCCGCAGCCTTGGGGTCAAAAAATCCGCCGAATCCGCCCAATTCGGACGTGGCACCGGGGCGGGCAGTGGCCTTCACCAAGGGGCCGATTGCCTTGACCAATGCGTTGCCGGCATTGATATCAACGCCGGCTCCGGCATAGGTATAAGTGTCTGGAGACGATTTTTTTGAGGACATGACCACAGGCTTTAGCCATTCGCGCTTGGAATTCCACGCACCTTTAGGCAAAAGGCCCCAAGTTTTCCCCGATGACCCATTTGCTCACCCCTTCCGCCGCGCCGCGCCCGACCCGTCAAAGGTTGTTTTTCCAGTACCTTCTGGTGCTGTGTGCGCTGGCGCTTGCCATTTTTGCAGGGCGCGTTCTGATTGCTCAAATCGAGGGTGACCGCGGCATTGCGGCGGTGGTTAGCAGCACGGATATCGACGTAGGCGGGATTGAAGTCGATGTGCGGGGCGACAGTCCGGAAGATGCGCGCGACAAGGGCTGGCGCGAGGCGCAGCGCAAGGGCTGGGCCAAATTGGGCGGTCCCTCGGTGTCCGATTCGCAGCTTCAATCAATGGTTTCGGCCATTGTCATTGAACGCGAGCGGATCGGCCCCAAACGCTACATCGCCACTCTGGGGGTAATTTTCGATCGTGCGCGTGCCGGGCGTTATCTTGGTGGAAGTGCGAGTGCATCGCGTTCTGCGCCGATGCTGCTGGTTCCGGTAACATTTTCTGCCGGTTCGCAAATGGTTTATGAGAAACGCAATCCGTGGCAGCTTGCGTGGGCGGAATATCAGGCGGGTTCGAGCCGGATCAATTATGTGCGCCCCTCCGGGGCGGGCGGCGATTCGATTATCCTCAACTATGGCCAGACCGGCCGCCGAAGCCGATTGTGGTGGCGCAATATTCTCGATGAATTCGATGCTGCCGATGTTCTGGTGGCGATTGCAAAGCTGGAACATCGGTTCCCCGGCGGACCGGTGAAGGGAACATTCACTGCGCGCTATGGTCCGGACAATAGCTATCTGGAAAGCTTTACCCTTACTGCCAAAAATGATGCCGATCTGCCGCGCATGTTCAATCAGGCGGTTGCGCGGTTCGACGCGATATTCGGTCAAGCATTGGCTGACGGCAAGCTGAAACCCGATGCTTCGCTCAATTTCGGCGGCGGGATGGATCCGGTGCTGCAGCGGCTGATCGAAATCGGACGTGCGGCGCAGGCGCAGGAACGTGCGGCGAAAGCTGCCGAGTCGAGCGACAATGCAACACCGATAGTTGATGCTGGCACAACACCTCCTCCAGTTGCTGCGGTTGTTTCGAGCTATGTTGTCCAATTTGCCAGCCCTGATGCAGGCTCTATCGATGCCACGCTGGCAGCGGTGCGTGCCACATCCGGTGTGCGCGGTGCAGCGACAACCAGTCTAGCGATTGGCGGGACGTCGATCATGTCGGTCAGCTATGGCGGCAGTATTTCGGATCTGGCGGCGGCGCTGCGGGCACGCGGATTTACCGTCAACCAGGGCAGCAGCGCGCTCGCCATCCGCCGTTAAGCGGCGCAGGCAGCATAACCATGTCGCAAATTGCCCTCCCGCTGCCCCGCAAGGGAACCGGCGATCCTGACCGGATCGTGATGGGCATGGCGAATCAAGCCGCAATCGAGGCGCTTCGCAGCCCGCAAAGCTGGCCGTTCAAAACCGCCATTCTCTCTGGGGAGCAAAGATCAGGCAAATCTTTGCTCGGGCGCTGGTTTGAAGCGCAGGGTGTTGGAGACACGATAGATGGCGCGAACAGCTGGGACGAAACCGATTTGTTCCACCGTTGGAACCGCGCGCAGGAAGATGGCCGGCCGCTTCTGATGATAAGCGACGCGGATGGGTGGCAGGTTACTCTGCCAGACCTCCGCTCGCGGCTGGGCGCGGCGCTATCGCTCCAGATCACCCCGCCCGATGATGAAATGGTTGCTTCTTTGATTGAAAGCATTGCCATCCAGCATGGTCTTGTGTTGGGAGAGGGCGCGCTTACTTATCTTGTGCCCCGTTCGGAACGGTGTTTTGCGGCAATTGAGCGTTTGGTGGTTACGATCAACCGCCTCAGTCTTGAACGTAAAGCGCCCGCAACACTGGGTATCTGGCGCGATGCGTTGGAAGCAATTCAGGGACCGGAACAGGCCAGCCTGTTCTGATCGCAGCATGTTTCAGGCCAGCTTGCTTTGGGCCGGAAATAGTGGGAGAATCGGGATATGTTCAGTAATTTGAGAACCTATCTGGATTCAATCCGCGCGCGCGACCCTGCGCCGCGTTCGCGGTGGGAAGTGCTGCTTTATCCCGGCGTGCTGGCGCTGGGGCTCCACCGCGTTGCGCATTGGCTGTTTGGCGCGCAGCTGTTTTTTCTGGCCCGTTTCGTCAACCATTTCTCCCGCTTTCTGACCGCAATTGACATTCATCCGGGCGCGACTATCGGGAAAAATTTCTTCATCGACCATGGCTTTACGGTGATCGGTGAAACCGCCGAGATTGGCGATAATGTTACGATTTACCAATGTGTTACGCTGGGCGGCACCAATCCCACAAATGGCGTCGGCGGCAAACGTCACCCGACCTTGAAAGACAATGTGATCATCGGTTCCGGCGCGCAAGTGATCGGCCCGATCACGGTCGGTGAGCGGGCGCGGGTAGGGGCGAATGCCGTTGTGACCGATGATGTTCCTGACGGGGCGACGATGATTGGGCTCAAGGCGCGCTCTACCCTCGTGCCAGCAGATCAATGGCTCAAGGATTTCATTCCCTATGGCACGCCCTGCGATGAACCGTGCGAGGAATTGATCGAGACCGGCCCCAAGCGGATTGCCTATCTGGAAGAGCAGGTCGAGCAGATGAAAGCCGACCTTGAGGCGATCAGGGCAGAACGCGGCGGCGATGCCGAACCGATCAAGCGCAGTGGAACTGCCGACTAATGGCGGGCTTCGTACCGGGCACGGCAGATGATACGCTGGGCCGGATTATAGCATTCCCCGGCAGACCGCCTGCACAAATCGCATTCGCGCGGGATGAACTGCAACGAATT
The DNA here is from genome assembly GCA_049289475.1 of Pontixanthobacter sp. Taxonomy (GTDB): domain Bacteria; phylum Pseudomonadota; class Alphaproteobacteria; order Sphingomonadales; family Sphingomonadaceae; genus Pontixanthobacter. Next base: position 4,313 of record JBATLU010000250.1, read on the forward strand.
CTCGATGTGTATGGTCGGATGGTTTCAGCCGGTGAATGGCGCGATTATGCGATGGATTTTACCCGCGATTGCGCCAGTTTCTCCGCCTTCCGCCGCGCCGCTGAACGTCCGCAAATGCGGATTGAGAAACGCCCCGCCTTACGCAGCAAACAAGGCATGTGGACGCTCTACGGCGAACATGGCCAGATTTTGAAGCGCGGCCACGAACTGGCAGGGGTGCTTGCGCCGGTTGAGCGGCGACTGGTGAAAATTATCCCCTAACAGGCTGGCGCTGATTTCGGGTGTCCAAACCCGATCAGAAAAGCCCACTGGCGCGCCCCCAAAAAAGAAACCCCTCGCAATGACTGCGAGAGGTTCTCTTTTGGATTAAGTGCTTATGTCAGGCTGCGACGAGACGTCCGGAAATCGGGAGTCGTTGCTGCATATGATTGGGAAGCTTGCTGACAATGGTCTGGCGGATCGGAGTCCAGAATGCGGACAGGGTCAGCAAGGCTGAGCCGATCACCAATGCGGTCAAGGCGACGTTGAGCTCGACCGCGCCGAACCGGTCAAATAACCAGGTCAAGGTGACTAGCACATAGGCCAGCGCCGAGACCAGCAACGCCCGGCGATCAATCGCCAGCGCCACCAGACCCATTGCGACATAGACTATCAGCACGCCGATGGCTGCGCTTGCGCCGATATTCTGACCCTCGGTCACGCCGATCCAGTAGAACAGCGGATGCGCGATCATCGGGGCGGCCAGCAGATGGAGCCAGAAGGCAACATCACTGCGGCGCGTTTGGCGCTCGCGGTCGCTGATGTCCCAGCGCATCGCGAAGGCGAAAATCGCGAGGCCAACCACAAACACCAGCGGGATCAGGACTGTTTCGGCATTTCTGCTGTTTTCAACACCGATTGCGGCCATGATCAAGGCGATGACCGTTACCGCAACCGCCGCTGCGCCTGCAGCAACGGTGATCGGAACCTTGAATCTGCGCCAATGTAAATAGGCCGCACCCGCTGTCAGCAGGCCAGCGGCGCCCACGAGCGAGGCAATCAGCGTTTCGGAAGGATTGTCCGCTCCGGTCAGCATTATTGAAGTCCCGATAAGCGTCGCGAAAACGCCGCCGACGAAAGCCAGCAGCAAGACTATGCTCGGCAGTGCCATGCGGCGCTTGCGGGTGAAGAATTCTGCCATGCCCCAGGCAGCACCGGCAATCAGCAAGCCGGAAAAGGGCGGCGGACCGTCCACATTGGGGGTAAATGCCTGCCCGATACCGGCCATCGCGACCAGCATCAGGATTGCGGCAATGGTGACAAATATATCGTTGAAACTGTTGATCAGCCGGAAATGCTCTTCATCACCAGCGGGCACGTCGCGCGAAATTGCGACATGGTTGCGCAAGGCATCTGCTGCCTCCGCGCTGATTGCGCCGGTCGCTACCGCCGTGCGCAGATCGTCTTCTGTATACATGGGCCTACTCCTCCCTGTTGATAGCGGAGAAGTAGGCCCACTGTATTAGTGTGTCAATACAGTATAGGTTTTAGCCGCGTGTGCTAGACGGTGCGGCATCGGCACCAAGCACCTCCTGCATTGCTTTCAGGATCGCGCCGCTCTGTTCCGCGCC
>JBATLU010000251.1:0-2012 GCA_049289475.1 Pontixanthobacter sp.
ACCCATCCGTCAACACGGACGCGCCGCGATGAAGCCGCGTCGCGCCGGTTACGTCAAACGTGTGCGCCAGGCATGGCGCGTTACTTCGTCGGTGAAAGTCCGATGGCCAGGTTTTGCAGAGCCGAAGGCAAGGAGAAGGGCAAGGGCGTCGCCGCGAGACGGGGTCTGAAGGAAGCCCAATCCGAAGCTGCGGGACGATGAACAAAAACCGGATATGAGGCGTGATGCATTCGGGACGAGCGGGCACGTGACCGCGAAGTCCTCCATCTGCGGCAGTAGGGTGCATTTTGTAAATCCGGCGTCTATGCAGTGAAGGTAACGCGTCTTACCCTGGGAGATCTCCCCGGTGCTTCGGAACCCTGAAGCTGGGCCACTGGCAACGGCGGCTGAATACCGTGGAGAAGTCAGCAGAGGGCATAGTAGGCGGCGCCACCGCCGAAGGCCCGAACGATGAAAGACAAGGGATCGTGACGAAGAGAGACGGGAACGCATCTGACCACCTGCACACGCAGGCTGCGGCCACGCCGCAGGATGAACTCGTCGCTGGATCGTCAGGACAACCCGAGTCGATTCACACCCAAGCGCTGTATGCCCAAGTATTCGAACGGGGCAACTTACAGCGTGCATTGAAGCAAGTGCGCCGGAACAAAGGCGCGCCGGGGATCGACGGCATGACAGTCGATGAACTCCCCGAGTACCTCAAACACCACTGGCTGGACATTCGCGCACAACTGGACGCCGGCACCTACCGCCCGCAACCGGTGCTGCGTGTGGACATCCCGAAAGGGGACGGCAAGACTCGCCCTCTGGGCATCCCTACAGTGGTGGACCGCTTCATCCAGCAAGCCATCGCGCAAGTCGTATCGGCGCAATGGGAACCGCATTTTCACCGCCACAGCTATGGATTCCGCCCGCAGCGCTCGGCCCATCAGGCTGTGCGTGAAGTGCAGGCGAACATTCGCGCAGGTTATGGCTGGGTGGTGGATATGGACCTGCAAGCCTTCTTCGACCGGGTCAATCACGACCGGCTGATGGCGCGGCTCAAAAGTCGCTGCTCGGATGCCGATCTGTTGCGTTTGGTCAATCGTTTCCTGAAGGCGGGCGTGAGCGTGGAAGGCAACATCGAACCCACGCCGCTGGGCGTGCCACAAGGCGGGCCGCTGTCGCCGGTGCTGGCCAACGTGGTGTTGGATGAACTGGATTGGGAACTCGACCGGCGTGGCCATCGCTTTGCCCGCTATGCCGATGACTGCAACATCCTGGTCAAGAGCAAACGGGCAGGAATGCGGGTGATGGCCAGCGTGACACGCTATGTCAGCGACACACTGAGACTCACAGTGAATCCGCTGAAAAGCGCGGTGGATCGGCCCATGAACCGCAAGTTCCTGGGCTTCACGGTCAGCCGCAACGGAGCGAAGCTGAAGGTGGCCGACAAGGCCATCGAGAAGCTGAAGGACCGGGTGCGGGAACTGACTCGTCGTACCAGAGGCAACACAATTGGCAAGATCGTCGCGGAGCTGAGAGAAACCCTGCTTGGTTGGAAAGCGTACTTCGGCATCGCCGAGGTGCTGAGTCCTCTGCGCGAGATCGACAAGTGGGTGCGACGCAAGTTACGCTGCTATCTCTGGAAACAATGGGGGCCGGCCGGCTATCGGGAACTGCGCAAGCGCGGCGTCACTGTGCGCGAAGCGTGGAACACCAGCAAGTCGGCGCATGGCCCGTGGCGGCTGTCGAAGACACCGGCATTGGCGTTCGCGCTACCATTGCGCTTCTTCATAAACTTGGGACTACCCAGCCTTGCGCAACGGTAGGAATTCAATTCATCGAACCGCCGGATACGTGACCCGTACGTCCGGTGGTGTGGGAGGGAGGGGCCGCGAGGCTTCTTCCTATCCCGATTGGGCATAACCATGTACGCACTTTACATACTGTCGGAAAGCGCGATGGACGTATTGCTTGACCTCGTCGCGGCAGCAAAAGCCAATAAGTTGGAAAGGCACATTGTTCCAAAG
>JBATLU010000252.1:0-6369 GCA_049289475.1 Pontixanthobacter sp.
CATCAGTTTGGTAGCAAGCAATTCCAACTGGCTTGTGCACCCTTTTTCGATCAGCGCCGCTGCCATTTGTTCGGGATCGGCAGGTTCGTCAGCCATTTTGACGAAGGAGACCGAGACCGGTTCACCATTGCTCGGTCCGGTAATGGTGTAAGGCGCTCCCTCCACCAGCGGCATACGCTCTGCGTCCCAATTCGCGACCATCACATTTTCAGGAAAGCTGACATGCAAATGATCAGCCGAATTGGAACTTGCAATGACATAGGTCGAAGCGGCCTCGCGGCCCGGACGCCACATCCTAACAGCCGACAAATCAAGCACGCAAACAGCGCCCGATTGCGTCACATCGACATCCCAAATATTGTCCCTGACAAGCGAGGCAACGCCGCCCGCAGTGCGTGCCGCTCCGGTCCGAACGCGGGAATTGGCCCGCTGGTTGGTCAATGCAGCAAAGGTGGAGCGTTTACTGATCCCGCGCTGCGCCACACTATGCGTCCCCGCTCCCTGAATCTCGCGCGTTCCGCCATTGGACATCACTGTCACCGAATCGCCCGCTTTGAGTGTAATCCGGCCATTGTCGTCCACTTTAGAGCCGACCGGATATTGCGAAGCCGACGGCCCGCTCGATTTAATCACCACACCTGCCGTCGCCATGCCCGATAGGGTTGCCGCGATGGCTGAACCTGCAAAGGCTGCTGTCTTCAAAATTGCTTTAGCCGAGAACATAGGCTCTCTCCTCACTCAAATTCTTCATACGGTGTAGCAGATTAACGAGCGCTGTGTCGTCAGGATAGCTACGGACGAGCCCTCCTACCACTTCCAGCGCCTCGGTATTGTTAGATTGCGACAATATCATCGCTTGATACAGTTTCTTTCGGTCTTCGGCAGGAAAGTCAGGTGCAGGCTCCATAATGTCGACCGGCTTGGCTCGCCCGCGCAGCACCACGCGGCCCATTGGGCGCCACCAGTCCAGCCCTGATTTATCGGCAAATTCGCGGCTTGCCATAACGCTCGATTGGAGCGCTTTGTTGGCTGCCTCCAGCCGCGCGGCGGTGTTCATACTGTCGCCCAGAGCCGTATATTGGATGCGTGTTTCCCCACCAAAATTACCGACCACCGCCTCGCCATAATGCAGGCCCACACGGGTCTTGCCGATTTTCGGAAGGTCGGGATCCATCGCCGCCACTTCCGCCCGGAATGCCTCGCCTGCCTGCCAGATGGCATATCCGGCCTTGGCCGCGCGCTGCGCATCGTCAGGCTTGGCAATCGGCGCGCCCCAGAACGCCACCACCGCATCGCCGACAAATTTATCGATCACCCCGCCATGGTCGAGGACCACTTGGCTGAGCATTTCCAGATAACGGTTGAGCAGTTTCGCGACCATTTCCGGCGAAACGGCATGGCTCATCTTGGTAAAGCCCTCCAGATCGCTGAACAGGACGTAGATCGCCTTCTTTTCCCCATGAAGCGCGAGCAGATCGGGGTTGGCGATTATTTCCTCTGCCATTTCGCGCGGCAGATATTTACCCAAAGCATTCTGGGCGAACTGGCGTTGTTCGGCAGTCGATGCGCGCGCGGCCGAGGTAATCGCGGTAAAGGCGATTATCCAAGCGATCACCCAACCGAACGCAGGCAAGCCATATGTATCGATCCCGCGAAACTGCATCACAAAGGGCACACCCAAAAACAGCGCAAATTGGGCGAACATAAGCGGATATATCCGCCAGCTTTTCCATTCGAGCAGGCCGGTTAGCGTGGCGGACAGGATAACCAACGCAGCCAGAAGCCACAGCGTTACCGGAAGCGGTTTTGGCATGCCGGCACCGTCGAGCATCTGCGCTATCATTTCGGCATGGACCTGCAGACCGGGTGGTTCCTCTGCCGTGGCTTGAGTCAGCGAAGTCGGCACACGGTCAAAATCAACCAGATCAGCGCCGATCAGAACATATTTGCCCGCGACACCCGAAGCGATTTCCTCTGCCACCTCTGGAATGGCCAGCAATTCATCATTGGCAAAAGTGCCAATCGGGATTTTTGCAAACAGGGGTTCGGCAACTTTCGTTTCATCTTCGTTGCCATCGCTGCCGTATAATCCAAGACGGTAACGGATCGCACCGACATAGCCGGGGAGCGATTTTTCTCCATCACCCCCTGCTGCCAGCATCGAGCGGCTCAGCGTAGGCGGCAAACGATCATCCAATCGGGGGAAAATGCGCGTTACGCCCAAAGCATTGCTCAGCTGGATACTGGCAGGGACGACCTTTGAACCGGCTATTTGCGCGTGGAATTCATCGAGATAGACCTGTTGGTCATAGACCAGATCATCCTTGTTCGCCGCGATATCGACATAGGCGACCGACACCGGCGTTTTCATCTTCCTAAGCGTCGCCAGTAATTCCTCATCCTCGTCTTGCGGCTGATCGAACAGAATATCGATGCCTATCGCCTTTGCGCCCATTGTATCCAGATTGCGCAGCGCTTTCAGCAGCACACCGCGATCCAGCGGGGAACGCTTGCGTGCCTCGATCAGCGTTTGCTCGTCATAGACGACCATCACAATTCGGTTGTCTTGCTCCACGCGCTGTTCATTGGCGGCGGCATAGGCGCGGAAATCATACAGTCCGGCCTCGGCATTGCCGGCAAAGGGTACAGCCCAACTGAAACGCGCCAACAATATCGCCAGCAGCAACAGCAGTCCGGTTATCGCGAGGCGCTGCGTTCCTGCCTCGCGAATATTGCGCCATCCGCGCCGGATGAACTTGAGCGGTGCCGAAGCGGCCATTGCGTATTTCCCCCTTGCGCAAGGAAAGACGCTCAGGCCGCTATGGTCAAGCCCTCACATCATTCGGGATCGACATAGGCCAGCACCGGTCTCCTCGCGGCGAGTGTTTCATCAAGCCGGCTGCGCGGTGCGTAATGCGGCGCGGTCTTGAGCAATTCATCACCGGCCTTGGCACGCTGTGCCACGCTGCGGAAAGCGGTGATAAACTGGTCGATTGTGGCTTTACTCTCGGTCTCGGTCGGTTCGACCAGCATCGCGCCGTGAACCACAAGCGGGAAATACATCGTCATCGGATGATAGCCCTCGTCGATCAGCCCCTTGGCCAGATCAATCGTTGAGAGCCCCTCGGCAAAGCCCTTATCGCCGAACAGAGCCTCATGCATGCACGGGCCGCTGCTTGCATAAGGTGCATGCAAAACATCTTCCATCGAGCGCAGGATATAATTGGCATTGAGCACCGCATCTTCGGACACTTGCTTGAGGCCGTCTGCACCGTGGCTGAGCATGTAGGTCAGCGCGCGGGTGAACATACCCATCTGGCCGTGGAATGCGGTCATCCGCCCGAATGCCTGTGTGTGACCGAATTCGGCCGCGTTTTCCTCTTCCACCAGATGGATCACACCATCGTCAGTGCGTGCGGTAAAGGGCAGCGGACCGAACGGGCTCAGCGCTTCGGACAGCACGACCGGGCCTGAGCCGGGACCGCCGCCGCCATGCGGGGTGGAAAATGTCTTGTGCAGATTAATATGCATCGCATCGACGCCGAGATCGCCCGGGCGAACCTTGCCGACAATCGCGTTGAAATTGGCTCCGTCGCAATAGACAAACCCGCCCGCCGCATGGACCGCGTCGGAAATCTCGCGCAGATCGGGCTCGAACAATCCGCAAGTGTTGGGATTGGTGATCATCACCGCAGCAACATCGGGGCCAAGCCGCGCCTTCAACGCCTCCAGATCAACCCGCCCGTCGGAATTGGCAGGAATATCCTCCACCTTGTAACCGGCGAAGGCCGCCGTCGCGGGATTGGTGCCATGCGCGCTTTCAGGCACCAGCACGACTTCACGCGCATCACCACGCGCTTCCAGAGCCGCGCGAATGCACAAGATGCCGCACAGTTCGCCATGCGCGCCCGCCTTTGGGCTCATCGCGACGCCATGCATTCCGGTCAGTGTAATCAGCCAATGCGCCAGCTCGTTCATCACGCCCAAAGCGCCCTGCACCGTATCCACCGGCTGCAGCGGATGAACATCGGCAAAACCCGGCATCCGAGCGACTTTTTCATTGAGGCGCGGATTGTGTTTCATTGTGCACGAACCAAGCGGGAAGAAACCAAGGTCGATGCCGTAATTCTGGCGGCTGAGACGCGTGTAATGTCGGATCGTCTCGGGTTCGGACAGGCCGGGAAGGCCAATCGGCGCGCTGCGCATCATCCCGCCGAGGCGGTTGGCGGAAAGATCGCATTCAGGCAGATCGACGCCGGTCGTTTCCGTGCTGCCGATCTCGAAAATCAGCGCCTCTTCCAGCATCAATGCACGATTGCCGGTGGTGGTGGCGGGTCCGCCGAATTTGCCATCGATGCTGGTGGGCGTGGTCGGCTTCCAACCGCTCTTATTGACCGCGTTCATGCCAGTTTCTCCTTCAGCGCGGAGCAAAGGATTTCGATATCCTCCTCGCTGGTGGTTTCGGTAACGGCGACGAGCAAGCCGCCGCCGGCTTCCTCGATATTCGGATATAGCCGGGCGAGCGAAACACCTGCCAGAATGTTGTCATGGGCCAGATCGCGGACAATCTGCCGCGCATCGCCATCGAGCAGCAGGGTGAATTCGTTGAAGAAATTATCGTTGAGTACGCTTACTCCCGGAACTGCCGCCAGCTTTTCCGCTGCCAAGCAAGCGAGACGGTGATTCTCCGCTGCAAGTTGCCGCAGGCCTTTCTCGCCCAGCAAAGTCATGTGGACGCTGAAGGCCAGCGCGCACAGGCCCGAATTTGTACAGATGTTGCTGGTGGCTTTTTCACGGCGAATATGTTGCTCGCGGGTGGAGAGCGTCAGCACGAAACCGCGCCGACCATCCGCATCGACGGTCTCGCCGCATAGCCGCCCGGGCATCTGGCGGACATGCTTGGGATCGCGCACAGCAAATAACCCGAGATAGGGCCCACCAAATTGCAAGCAAACACCGATGGACTGGCCTTCACCGACCACAATATCCGCGCCCAATTCACCTGGAGCTTTGATCGCGCCCAAGGCAACCGGCTCGGTATTGACCACAATCAGCAATGCGCCCTTGGCGTGCGCCGCCTCGGCGATTTCCTCCAGATTGGCCAGACGGCCAAGAATATCCGGATATTGCACCACCACGCAGGATGTCTGGTCATCAATCCGCGCAATCAGTCCTGCATTGTCGGGCTGCGGCTGGATTGATGGCTTGGCATCGGCGATCGTATCGCCGGTAAACTTGGCCATCGTTTTGACAACTTCGGTATAATGCGGATGGAGCGCGCCCGACAGCACCGCGCGGCTGCGCTTGGTCACGCGTCCGGCCATCGCCACCGCTTCCCAGCAGGCGGTCGAGCCATCATACATCGACGCATTGGCGACCGCGCAGCCATAGAGCCGCGCGACCTGACTCTGGAATTCGAACAGCATCTGCAGCGTGCCCTGCGCGATTTCGGGCTGATAGGGCGTGTAAGCGGTCAGAAACTCGCCGCGCTGGATAATAGTATCCACGCTCGCCGGAACATGATGGCGGTAAGCCCCCGCACCGAGGAAGAACGCCGCATCGGCTGCCGCGAGATTCTTCTTCGACAGCCGGCGCATGTGCTTTTCAACCGCCATTTCACTTGCATGCATCGGCAGTCCGCGGATCGGCCCGTCAAGCCGCGCCGCTTCGGGCACGTCGGAGAACAACGCATCCACATTCGGTGCGCCGATAACTTCAAGCATTGCCGAACGGTCGGTATCGGTGAGGGGTAGGTAGCGCATTCAATATTCCTCAAAATTCGCGGACAAATTGCGGATCGCTTAAAGTGTCCGGCCTGTCCGTGCAGACCATAATTAATTCAGGGTCAAGCGCTGGCATACAGCCTCGCAAGAGGGTTGCTTCTACGACAACTGTGCGACCCGCGTGTTGGTTTGCCATACGATCAAACCCCTTTGCTCCCCCAATAGAAAGGTAGAGTTCCCGACCGTCCTTCGCCCTGCCAATAAGACCGCAACTAAGCGGCTGACAGCGCGTTATCATCCCGCGCACTCGGATGCGCTGATCGAACAATTCGGACTGCCCATCGAATACTTCTAGGACGGTTAATACACGCGGTTGAGGCGCACTTAGGGAAGCGCAACCAGCCAAGCATAAGCTTCCAATTGCAGGGCCTATCCCGCGAAAAATCATAGCTCCGCGACGAACGCCTCATAGGCCTTGGCATCCATCAGGCCTTCCAGCTCCGACTTGTCGCCAATGGTCATTTTGAAGAACCAGCCGTCTTCTTCGGGCGAGGTGTTGACCAGCGCGGGATCCTCTTCGAGCGCCGCATTGCCTTCCATCACTTCGCCGCTGATCGGGGCGTAAACATCGCTCGCGGCTTTAACC
>JBATLU010000253.1:0-2062 GCA_049289475.1 Pontixanthobacter sp.
GCCGAACACCATCGCCTGTACGTTGACGGCGGTGCCCCATGCAGCGGAAATATCGTTCAAACGGCGGTAGACCTTGGCACGGTCGCTGTCCCAACTGTCAAACACAGCGGCAATTGCGCCCCATAGCTGTTCCTGCACATCTTGCGGGAACGGGTGGCCAAGCGCGTCTTGAACGATGGTCTTATATTCGCCGACGAGCGTCTGCCAGTCCTCAGCATTCATCTCGGTATCGTTGTATAAGCCCTTGTCTTCCTTGGCGATTTCCAAGGCTTCCTCGAACAAGCCATGATCGACGCCAAGCACCACATCGCCATACATCTGAATGAAACGGCGGTAGCTATCCCATGCGAAACGCTCATCGCCCGATGTGTTGGCAAGGCCCTTCACAGTCTCGTCATTCAGGCCCAGATTGAGAACCGTGTCCATCATCCCCGGCATCGATACGCGCGCGCCTGAGCGGACCGAGACCAGCAGCGGATCATCGTTGTTTCCGAATGACTTACCGACGGTTTCTTCGATATGCTTGATCGCATGGGCGACATCGGTGCGGAGCATTTCGGAGAAGTCTGAACCGCCCGCGAGATAGCTGACGCATTCGTCGGTGGTGATGGTGAAGCCGGGCGGGACCGGCAGGCCGATTTGTGCCATTTCGGCCAGATTTGCGCCCTTCCCGCCGGCTACGGTTTTGTCCTTCTGGCGCGGATCGGAATGGTCCGCAGACCCGCCAAATGTGTAGACCGTTTTCATCGACATCAACTTCCCTGTTTGGGTTACACTTGGTTGACAAAGGCGACACTGTGTCAACCGGACTTATTCAAAATAACTCTTTTAATTCAGCACTTCACTGAAATCACCTGACAGGGAGGCCCCCCGCCCCTCATCCCTCGATCTTGCTGAAATCCGCCACCTGATGCACCGCATCGCGGAACCGCGCGAGCAGGTTAAGCCGTGCTGTCCGTTTATCGTCATTGTCATCATTGACGGTCACATCCTCGAAAAACCGGTCAATCGGCGCGCGCAGACTGGCGAGTGAAATCATGGCGGCGGCGAAATCTTCTGATTCAATGGCAGAAGTTGCTTTCGGACCCGCTGCGTCGAGCGCGTCAATCAAGGCCTTTTCGGCCTTTTCGGGTGTGTAGGAAAGCTCAAAAGCCCCCTCCCTTGAGGGAGAGGGTTGGGTGTGGGTGTTCGGCGTTTCAGAATCTCTTGACGTGGGAACCCCCATCCCCGACCCTTCCCCACCGGGGAAGGGAGTTTGGTGGTTTTCCTTCTTCAGAATATTCGCCGCCCGTTTGTATCCGGCGAGAAGATTGGTGCCGTCTTCGGTGGACATAAACGCCTGCAACGCATGAACGCGGGCGAGCAAGCGGACCAGATCGTCCTCCCCACCGAGCGCGAACACCGCGTCGATCAGGTCGTGACGGACACCGGCTTCGCGTTGTTGGACCTTGAGGCGGTCGGCGAAGAAGTCGAGAAATGGTCTCTCAGATTCCGCGAAGCCCTCAACGAATGCTTTAACGGCTGGCTGAGCAAGTAGTTGTTGGCGGTATCGCTCAGTTGTAACAATGTCAGGATTGTTCCCGGCACGAGCCAAGGCAGCCACATCCGCGTCGGCTAACTTCTTCGAAGCGGCATAGACGAACCGGCCGACGTGAGGTCCAATTGCTTTCGCCTGCCAAACACCTAGCGACAATCGCAAGCCGTTCGTATGGATTAACTGGATCGTACCAAGAGCTGCTCGACGTAGCGCAAACGGGTCTTTTGAACCGGTTGGGCGCTCATCAATCCCAAAGAACCCAACCAAAGTATCCAGCTTATCCGCCAAACTCACCGCCACTGTCACCGGAGCAGTCGGCACGTCGTCGCCCTGCCCGACCGGCTTGTAGTGATCGCGGATCGCGTCTGCGACGGGAACGGGCAGACCCTCGGCGCGGGCGTAATAGCCGCCCATAAGGCCTTGCAATTCGGGAAATTCTCCGACCATTTCAGTGACGAGATCGGCCTTGCACAAACGCGCGGCGAGTTCGGCCTGGTCGGCCAGCAAAGCCCTCTCCCTTGAGGG
>JBATLU010000254.1:0-3333 GCA_049289475.1 Pontixanthobacter sp.
TACGGCGGCATTGCCGACCGGTCCGGGCTTACCGACGCAGGCCGACCCGGCGAGTGCGGCGATGGTGACCGCGGCAAGCGCGACAATCCGGCGGCTCATCAGCGCTTCTTCACAAATTCAGCCCGCAGCACGAGCCCTTTGATCCCAGGATAGCGGCAGTCGATTTCCTGAGCGTCACCAGTCAGGCGGATCGATTTGATAAGCGTGCCTTGTTTCAAAGTCTGGCCCGCACCTTTGACGGTCAAATCCTTGATCAATGTCACCTGATCGCCATCGGCCAGAATATTGCCAACGGCATCCCGGACTTCGACGGTATCTTCTTCGGTTGTTGTGGCAGCCAGCTGCGAAGCGGGCACCCACTCTCCGCTGGTTTCGTCATAGACGTAGTCTTCATCAGAATTGTTCATTGTTTGGCATTGCACTGTGCTGTGCTAAATGTCGAGAACAGGCGTCGATGGGGTTGCAAATCGAATCGTCGGGTGAAAGATTCTGGGATGGAGGGTGCAATGGACCTAACAGCTTCGGCGCGAATTTGTGCTGTATTGCTTCCCTTGCCGCTGGTGCTTTCGGCGTGCGGTTCGGGCGATCCAGCGCGGGTGACGGCGGATAGCGCGAAGACATTTGACGCGGTTGCTGCCCATGAAAAGCTGTATTTCAACGGGACTGAACCGTTTTGGGGCGGAGAGGTGCTAAATGGCCGGTTGACCTATACCACACCCGACGATTCTGCCGGACAGATCATCGAGGTCAAACGCTTTGCAGGCTTAAATGGCCTAGGTTTCAGCGGAGAATTGGGTGGATCGGCCTTCGATATGGCGGTGACGACCGGTGAGTGCAGCGATGGTATGTCTGACCGCAGTTATCCGTTCACCGTGACCCTGAGGATTGGCGATGGCACGCGCAACGGCTGCGGATGGACCGATGCGATGTCCTTTACAGGGCAGAAGAACCCTTAGTTGGTTGAGAAGGAAAGCAGGATGACAAAGACAATCACGGGCGGCTGCCTGTGCGGAGAAATCCAGTACGAGATCGACGGTGATCCGGTGATGCAAATTGCTTGCCATTGCACCCATTGCCAGCGGCAGGCCGGGAGCGCTTTTTCGACGATTGTTGGCGCTGTAGAACCTGCATTGAAGGTTAGCGGTGAGCCCAAAACCTATCAGGACAGCGGGGAAAGCGGCCATGCCGTCTGGCGCCAGTTTTGCGGTTCTTGCGGATCGCCGCTGTTTTCTAAGGTGGAAACTGTGCCGGGGCTGATCTTCATCAAGGCTGGGACTTTGCACGATCCTTCCGCGTTCCCGCCGCTCGCGCATATCTGGACGAAGAGCAAACAGGATTGGGTTGAATTGGGCAATGTTCCCGCGTTTCAAAAAAATCCCGAGGGCTAGGAAATGAGCGTGGAAATAGGAAAGATGCCGAGCGGCTGGAAAGTCTTCTTCAGCACTGCAGCCGCTTACAATCTGGTCATTGGTGGCTTGGCTTGGGCTGCACCAGACGCGCCGTTGATGAACCGCGTCGTCGGTCTCCTCGTGCTATGCTTTGGCATAATTTATTGTTTGGTGGCGCGTGAGCCGGCTCGCTTCGCACCTGCATTGTGGGCCGGTGTGGTTGGTAAGGTGGGCGTGGTCGCGATGTTGTCACCAGGAGTTATGGATGGCTCATTACCGCCAGAAACCGGACCGGTGCTTGTCGGCGATTTCCTGTTTACTCTTGGCTTCCTAGCCTTTCTCTGGAGGCGGAGGAGAGATTAGACGAACCTAATTGCGAAGGTGAAACCGGATCACTCGCAAGATAATTAGGAGAATCAGCAATTGTCTGCTATTGCTCCGCCGCTGACGTCGAAATTTGCGACGGACTTCGGTACTATGACTACGGAAGCGCTCGGGTAAATCTGGCGGTTCCACTTATGGCGACGACTTCCTTTCAATTCACGATTTGATGCATACCCGTCTCCGGCGCTTCTGTCGGGACGGCACTATCGTTCTCGAAAGGAACGCCACTATGACTACCGGAACAGTAAAGTTTTTCAACGCCGACAAAGGCTATGGTTTCATTCAGCCTGAAGACGGCGGCGACGATGCTTTCGTTCACATCACTGCTGTCCATGCCGCTGGCATGCAGACGCTTGATAAAGAACAGCGCGTCAATTTCGAACTGGAAACAGGTCGCAATGGCAAGACTTCGGCAGTGAATCTGACTGCTGCATAACCTGCACTACATCCCGGATGCGGACGCCACCGAGGCACTGCATCCGGGCTTGTTGTTTCATCTGCAGGAGATAAGTTTTGAGCCAGAATTTCGATTTCTACAATGCCCGCGCCAAAGAGGCTGCGGCCGAAGCCAAAATTGCGACGCTCGATAACGTACGCGACCGCGCATTGCGCAGCGAAACTGCGTGGCGCGAAATGGCTGACCGGGCTAAGCAAATGGAAGAAGACCGCGAAATTGCGCGGGTTGAACGCGAGCAGCGCCAAGCCGAAGCAGCCGAATTGGAAGCAGCAAACTCTCCTGAAGCGTTTGTTAGCTAACTCAACTCAGTTGCCATTCCGGCGTTGACTAGCCGAATAATCTCCCAGTCCAATTGTCAAAAATTCGCGCCCACTTTGTGCGCCTTTCCCTGCTATATCATGGAATATGCGTTTCACGAGGCAGGAACCATCTCGTCCACTTCTGGTGAAACAGCTAATCGTTTGCGGCGCCCAGATTGCGGGTTCCGTCCCAAGCTCCATCATCGAATTTGGAACTCCCTGCCCTGCCACGCATTGTTCGACTGTGTGGCCATGTCTAACGACGGCTTCCAACATCCAATATCGAGGAATGTAACGAAATGAAATTTTATGTAATTCCTGCACTTGCTTCAGCTTTGGTCCTATCTGCATGCGGCACCTCATCCGATGAAACTGCAACTGATAGCGAGGTGACAGGCGAGGTTGCTGAGGCCAGCAATACGATTGTTGATGTTGCGGCGGGCAATCCTGATTTCTCAACTCTCGTTTCCGCGCTCAAAACTGCCGATCTTGCGACGACTCTGACCGGTGACGGACCCTTCACAGTGTTCGCCCCGACCAATGAAGCCTTCGCAAAAATTCCTGCCGACACCCTGACCGCGCTGATGGGTGAAGATAAGCGCGCGGATCTGACCGGCTTGCTCACCTACCACGTTGTGGCAGACAAGATTGATGCGGCTACGCTGACCAAAGCGATCGCCGATAACGGCGGAAAATATGAATTTGGAACAGTGAACAGCGGGAAATTGACCGCCAGCCTTGATGGTGATGCAGTGGTCTTGACCGATGCGACCGGTGGCAAAGCGACGATCACCGCTACCGATAT
>JBATLU010000255.1:0-7007 GCA_049289475.1 Pontixanthobacter sp.
ACATCAACTCGCGCTTCATCGAGGCCATCCGCCAGCTCGAAGGGGCATTCTCGCTGGTCGCGCTGACGTCGAAGAAGATGATCGGCTGCCGCGATCCGCTCGGCATCCGCCCGCTCGTGATGGGTAAGCTGGGTAAATCGATCCTGTTTGCCAGCGAGACGGTCGCCTTTGATGTGGTTGGCGCGGAATTCATCCGCCAGGTCGAACCGGGCGAGTTGATCAAAGTCGAGCATGACAGCACAATTCATTCGATCCGGCCGTTCGGCAATCATGCGGCCCGCCCATGCATATTCGAACACGTCTATTTTAGCCGCCCCGATTCGATCTTTGACGGGCGTTCGGTCTATTCCGCACGCAAAGCCATCGGCGCGCAGCTGGCAATCGAGAATCCGGTCGATGCCGATCTTGTTGTTCCAGTGCCTGACAGCGGCGTTCCAGCAGCCATCGGTTACGCCCAGCAATCTGGCTTGCCGTTCGAGCTCGGGATCATCCGTTCGCACTATGTTGGGCGGACCTTTATTCAGCCTTCGGACGGTGCGCGCCATTCGGGTGTGCGGCGCAAACACAATGCCAATCGCGGATTGGTGGAAGGCAAGCGGATCGTGCTGATCGACGATTCGATCGTGCGCGGGACCACTTCGATGAAAATTGTAGAAATGATGCGCGATGCGGGTGCCAGCGAGGTGCATTTTCGAGTCGCCAGCCCGCCTACCGCGCATAGCTGTTTCTACGGCGTCGACACGCCCGAGCGCTCCAAATTGCTCGCTGCGCGGATGGATGTTGAACCGATGCGCGAATTTATCCGCGCCGACAGCCTCGCTTTTGTTTCAATTGAAGGGCTTTACCGCGCTGTGGGCGAGCAACCGCGCAATGCCAAATGCCCGCAATATTGTGATGCTTGCTTCACCGGAGAATATCCGACGCCGCTGACCGATCTGGTCGGCCGTGAGAGCAAGGACGCGCAGCTTTCCTTCGACAAGGTTGATTGATGTCTAAAGATATGCCGCTTGAAGGCAAAATCGCACTCGTTACCGGATCCAGCAAGGGCATCGGCGCTGCCACTGCCAAGGCGCTAGCCGCAGCGGGGGCGCATGTCGTGCTGACCGGTCGCGATGTCAAAGCGCTGGAAGCGGTCGAAGATGACATTCACGCTCTCGGCGGTCAATCAACCATCGCTCCGCTCGATCTGACCGAGCCTGACGCGATAATCCGGCTCGCATCCGCTATTGCGACGCGCTGGGACAAGCTCGATATTCTCGTAATTTCAGCTGCCTATTTGCCAACGCTGACACCCGTTACGCAAATCGATCAGAAGCAGTTCAGCCAGTCGATCACGATCAATGTGCTGGCAACACAGGCGCTGCTGGCTGCGTTTGATCCGTTGCTGAAACGTGCCGACAAGGGCCGGATCATCGGCCTGACCAGCAGCGTCGGCAGCGAAGCGCGCGCCTATTGGGCGGCCTATGGATCCACCAAAGCAGCATTCGAATCGCTGCTCGACAGCTACGCGCAGGAAGTCGAAAAAATTGGCGAAGTGCGCGTTGCCATCGTCGATCCCGGCGCAACCCGAACCGCGATGCGCGCCCGCGCCTATCCCGGCGAAGACCCGGCAACGGTCAAATCCCCCGAGGTTGTCGGTGAGCAGATAGCCAAGCTGCTCGAACAGGATTTTCCCACCTCGCACCGGGTACGCATCGTAAACTCTGCTTAACCAGTTTGTGAAACGACTTTGTAAGCAGGCTCGGCCACTTTGTGCAAAGCCTGACCGGTAGTGTGTCGGAAAGGCTTCTGGTTAGTCTTCAACCCAACAGGGGCACGCACAATGGTCGTCGATATTTATGATAGCTACGCAATGGCAGCGCAGGAAGATCGCTGCTCGCCGCGTACGAAGATGACAATTCCCGCACAATTGCGCGCATCGGGCGGCCGCGCCTTCCAATCGGTCGTACATGATCTGTCTATTTCAGGTTTTTCCGCATCGGCGATCAGCCGGATGCATGTCGGCCAGTTCTGCTGGATCACCTTGCCCGGCCTCGAATCGCTACAAGCCGAAGTAATCTGGTGGGACAATTCCGTGGTTGGCTGCGCTTTTATGGAACTTCTCAGCCCGATTGTGCATGACAACATTCTGGAGCGTTACAGCCCCAGTTCGATTTATCGCAGCGCCTGCTAAGCCGCAGGCCTGAAACAAGGCCCCCAAGCGATGAGGCAGATCGTCTATGTGACCGGACTGCCTCATCGCCCTGTTTCAGCTCACCATATTAGTTGACAGCAGTCGCCGGTGTAGCGGCGCCATCGATCGCTGCCTGTACCGCCTTGTAGAATTGCTCCCGCTGCGCGCCGACACCATCATAATCGGTTGCTTTAGGCCAGTTTGCATTCGACGCGATTACGAGCTTGCGCGCAGGATCGATAAAGATGCCCTGCCCGAAGATGCCCTGCGCGGCGAAGCTGCCATCATCATTGGTCCACCATTGGAAGCCGTAACCGCGCCCCGGCGCGCCGATATCGGCCTGCTTGGTTGTCGCCATGGCGAGCCAGTCATCCGGCACGACTTTCTGCCCATCGGCAACTGCCCCGCCCATAATAAACAGACCGAAACGCGCAAAATCACGCGTTGATGCCTGAACGCAGCAGCCGCCGATTTCATGACCAGTTGAACCGAGCAGCCACGTCGCGTCCTGCTCCATCCCGAACGGCTTCCATACTTTTTCGGAAAGATATTCGGCCAGCGGTTTGCCGGTCGCCTCGCTCACCAGCACCCCGATCAAATTGGTTTCGCCGGTTTTATAGACCCATTTTTCGCCCGCCGGCGCTTCGCGCGGCAATTTGCGCATATAACTGACCGTAGCGTCGAGCCCGTCTTCGGCGACATGGTTGTTGAATTTGGCCACATCCGAGTTGGGATCGGTATAATCCTCGTTCCACTTCACGCCCGACGTCATCGTCAGCAATTGGCGGATCGACACATCATCATAGGCAGAACCCTTCAGCCCCTCGATATAGGTGCTGACCTTGTCATCAAGGCTCTTGATCGCGCCGTCTTTTACCGCTGCGCCGACCATGGTCGAGGTCAGGCTTTTGGCGACCGAGAAGCTGGTCCACTTGCCTTCGGGACCGAAGCCGAGTCCGTATTTCTCCATCGCCACCTTGCCATCATGGACAATCACCAGACCGGCGGTGCGTTGTTGCTTCATATAGGCATCGACGTCGTAATTGATCTTCAGCGGCGCGCCTTCGGGCATCGGATAGACACGGTCACCCGATTCGATCACCCGCGCCTTGGAGAGCACAGGAATGGCATCGAGCGCACGAAAGGCCGCATCGCGCTGATCAACCGACCAGAACAGCACATTGGTGTCGGTCGGCATATGCGCGAGCACACCGCGCGTATCCTTATCGAGCGAGAACCACGTCGCGGTTCCGCCTGCGAGCGCAATTGCGAGCAGCCCGATGATCCATTTTTTCATTGTCGTATCCTCTCCCGAACCGGCTTTGCGCCGGTTTCTATCGTTAATCTCGCTCTCAGCTTTTCACCAAGGTCACCTGATGCACATCGATGCCGCCGCCGCGAAAACCGGCCTCGCAATAGGCAAGATAATAGCGCCACAGCCGCGCGAAACGCTGGTCGAAACCTGCGGGCAACCGCGCTTCGTCGATCGCCAGTTCGAATCGCTCGCGCCAGATCTTGAGCGTCTCAGCGTAATCGAGTGCGAAATTTTCCTGATCCTGCCAGACCAGACCGCGTTCCGCCGCAAGCCGCCGGAATTCGCTTTCGCGAATCAACAGGCCGCCGGGGAAGATATAGGCCTGAATGAAATCGGCGCTGGCCGCATAGGCATCGAACAGATCGTCGCGAAAGGAAATATACTGAATTGCCGCACGCCCGCCGGGCTTCAGATTACGCGCGATGCAGTCAAAATAGCTCGGCCAAAATTCGCGCCCGACCGCCTCGACCATTTCGACGCTGATGATGCCGTCAAACTGGCCGCTGGTATCGCGGTAATCCTGTTTAAGGAACTCGATCGAGGGATCGTGCCGCTCTCGCGCCCAGGCCAATTGTTCGTCAGACAGGCTGATCGCGGTGACTTTGGATCCTCTAGCCGCAAAATGATCGGCCAAGGCGCCCCACCCGCAGCCCACTTCGAGCAGCGTTTCGGGTTTCCCCAGTCGCCGTGCGAGATGGTCCCATTTGCGCCGTTGCGCCGCTTCCAGAGCATCCCCCCCCGCATCTCCATCTGCGAAAATCGCCGAGGAATAGCTCATCGTCGGGTCGAGCCACTGCGCGTAGAAATCATTGCCGAGATCGTAATGCGCCTGAATGTTGCGCTCTGACCCGGCTTTACTGTTGCGGTTGAGCCAATGGGCAATCTTTGCGCCCCAGCGGAACGGACCCTTGGCGCGGCCGGTCTGGCCCAGCGTCACCGCATTATGGTTGAAGATCGCGAAGACGGGGACAAGATCGGGACTTTCCCACTCGCCCGCTTCCCATGCCTGATACCACCCGACCGAGCCATTGGTCGCCAGCCGCATTACCCCGCGCCAGTCCTTTAGATGGACAATCGCATCGAAGCCGGGATTGCGCCCGCCGAGCAGCCGCGTCGTGCCATCGGGCAAATGGCCAAGGATTGAGCCTTGCTCCAGCCCCCGATCAATCCGGTCGAGTATCTTGTGAAAACTGGGCGCAATCAGCCGCGCGAACAAGCACGGTTGCCGCTCGAACCGCGACGCACCTTCGATAAGGGTTTTCCCCCTGTTCACACCTTGCGAAGTCATGCCGCCCCTATGCCGTGCGCGATAGGCACGGGCAAGCCTATGCGCCCTTCATTTGCCCATATGCTGCCAAAGCACGTTCGCGGCCTTCGCGGTGACCGATGATTTTGGCCGGATAGTCTTTGGGCCGGCAGCCGTGATCTTCCGGATCGTGGATATAGGGCGCATCCAGATCGGCCAGTTCGGGCACATAGGTCATGATATAACCCGCCGCATCGAATTTCTCCGACTGGCTGAGCGGGGCCATGATCCGCACGAACATATTGCTGTCCACTCCAGTGCCCGCGACCCATTGCCAATTGGTGCCGTTGGCGGCGTAATCGGCATCGACCAAAGTGTCCCAGAACCACTGCTCGCCGTGACGCCAATCGATCAACAAATGTTTGATGAGGAAGCTCGCCGCAATCATCCGCACGCGGTTGTGCATCCAGCCGGTCTGCCACAATTGCCGCATTCCCGCATCGACAATCGGATATCCGGTCTGCCCGCGCTGCCATGCTTTCAAATCGGCGGCGGCTTGTTCATCAGTGTCCGGATTACGCCATTTGAGCCGGTCGAAATCCTCGCGGTAGCTTTGCTTGGCATAGGCGGGGAACTGGCAGATCACATTTTGCGCATAATCGCGCCAGATCAGTTCCTTGCCATAGACATACCAGCCCTTCCCGCGCCGACCCTTGAGCGCGTGCCACACTTGCGCGGGCGAAACCTCACCGAAATGGAGATGCGGGGAAAGGCGCGAGGAGCCATCCGTCGAGGGCAGATTGCGTGCTTCGTCATAATCGGCAACATGATCTTCCCATTCCTTCAGGCGGGTCTGCGCGGCACGCTCGCCCACTTGCCAGAAATCCGCAATTCCCGCCGACCAATCGGGCCGTGTGGGCAGCAGATTCCAGTCTCCCAACGCATCGCTATCGGGCCAATTGTCAGGGTGCGAAAGCGTGTCAGGCTCCGGCAGCACGTCACGCGGCGGCATATGTTCGAGCGTGGCTTTGGAGAACGGCGTGTATATTTTGTAAGGAGTGCCTGATCCGGTTGTCACCGCGCCCGGTGGCAGCAGGAAATTGCCGTCATAGAGTTGCAGATCAAGCTGCTCCGCCAGTTTGCCCTGGGCCTTGCGCCACCACGGTTCGTAATGGCGGATCGCGTGGATCGACCCTGCACCCGTTTCCTTGGCGAGCTTGGTAAGTTCCTCCACCGCATCACCGCGCCGCAGGATCAGCCGCGAATTGCGCCGCCCCAGCGTGTTCGACAAATCCGCCAATGAGTGATGAAGCCACCACCGGCTCGCCCCGCCATAGGCATGGCTTCCCGCCGCCGCATCATCGAGGACATAGACCGGTATAACCGGCCCTGCCTGCGCTGCAGCGAAGAACGCCGGCTGATCCAACAGACGAAGATCGCGCCGCAACCAGACAATTTGAGGTTTAGTCATGCAATTCCCTTTGGGGCCAAACGGCCCGCCATGCTAGCGGTTCCCCGATCATGCATGACCATAATGAACCCGCCCGCGTCGCCGCCGAAACCGTAACCCTGCCTGCGCGTGGGTGGCGGATCAATCCGGTCAAGGCGGTCGCAGCCGCCGCAGTGTTTTGGAGCCTGTTTACGGTCATCGCGTGGATGGTCCACCACGGTCGCACCGCCGCGATTGACAAGGCGGGGCTGATCTTCTGGCGCAATGGCGGCGATTATACGCCCAAAGGCTCCCCCGCTTTGCTGGAGGCTGTGCGCGACATGACCGCGCTTGGTGGAACGTTGATCATGACCTTGATGGCAATTGGCGCAGTCACCGCGCTACTGTTCCTGCGGCTGCGGCGCGAAGCCTTACTGTTGGCCCTGACGGTGATCAGCGGCAGCATTGCCGAAGGCTTCATGAAGAGCCTGTTCGGGCGCCCCCGCCCCGAAATCGTGCCGCATCTGACCGAGGCCGGCGGGATGAGTTTTCCCAGCGGTCACAGCTTCCACTCGGCGCTGATCTACATCGCCATCGCGCTGGCCTTTGCCACGATGAGCGCGCGCGAGTCGGTACGCTACACCATTATCGGCGTGGCGATTGTGATCTCTATGCTGGTCGCCGCCAGCCGCGTGTGGCTTGGCGTGCATTGGCCAAGCGACGTTGCAGCAGGCTGGCTCGCGGGTGCAGGCTGGGCTTTTCTAAGCTCGGTGGTGCTGTTCGGACCCGCGAAGGCTGCGGAGAAATAGAGCACTTCTGCCCATCTTTTCAGAGGGGGCTTTAG
>JBATLU010000256.1:0-4827 GCA_049289475.1 Pontixanthobacter sp.
GGAAAACGCGCGATGTCACCGCTCCCCTTGCACCAAATGTTGGCAGCAGGCGAAGAAGCTTGCAAACAACTGCGGATCAGCACGGTACTGGCCGTCGTCGATGAACGAGGCGCACTCGCCGCCTATCTCCGGATGGATGGCGCATTCTTCGTCTCGGAAGGACTCGCGGTAGACAAGGCCTGGACTGCAGCAGGGTTTCGTTGCCCGACGGCTGAAGTACGCGAACTGCTCAGCGGTGCTCCAGACGACGTTCAACTTGGAGTGCTCGGCCGGCCCCGTGTCTGTCTTGTGCCCGGTGGCTTGCCAGTAATTGTTCATGGCCATTTCCGCGGCGGCGTTGGCGCATCAGGTGGAAGCGCTGATCAAGATGCGCAGGTGGCCAAAGCCATGCTCGCCGTCGCAACTCGCTGAAACGGAATTCAGAACCGGCACGTTCAGAAGCTCAACCCAAATCCAAACGGATAAAGGGCGCCATCTGTCGTTTCGTCATAGCCGGGCGCATCCGGGTGCTGGCCAAGCACGGCGGCCCGCGATGCAGGCAGCGCAAACGGCAAGCGGCCGCGCGGGCTCGCCTTGCCTGTGATCACATCGAGTTGGGCCGCATCGCTGACGCCGAAGGTCGCGATCAGTGCCCCTGCCTGTTTAACCCCGCTCTCGTCATCGAGGACATAAGGATTGCGGAAATAGATTGAGATGACGACCCTTCCCGGATCGCCGATCTCGCGCATGGCGGCCTGTATCTCGGCGAGCGATGGCGTCATCTGCCAACTGCGCGCATTTGCAATATCGGACAAAGCCAACATGTTGACTTCCCACGGATAGGATCCGCCAAAAATCAGCATGCCGTCGAGACAGCCATCAGGCGATTCCGCGCTGCTCTTGGCTCCGGGCTCATACACGCAAGGGTCCTGCGCGCCCCACGCCGCCTGCTGCTCGCCAGTGCGCGGGTCGATCAACGGGAACTCCGGAGCCACCGCCAGCCCGCCGGTGGCTGGGTCTTTCGAGGAATAGGACCGCGCCGGGGCATTGCTGATCTGCACCTTGATTAGCAGGGCATCGACATCGGCTGGAACTGGGGGGCGATCAGAGGTGTTACCATCAATCACGTTCAGACCGGCCGTACGCGCCGCCGCCGGATCGAACCCCATCACATAGGCCTTTGCCCCCGCCTCAAGCGGGAGAAGATTGCTCTGGTTCTTGAGCAGCACGACTGAGCTGCGCTGGACGTCCAGGCCCAGTTCGCGATCCTGAGGCCGTCCAATGGCAGCCCCCGCCGCATCCACATCGACGTAAGGGTTCTCGAACAGGCCGAGCTGGAACTGCTCTGTCAACAGCCGGATGACAGCCGGATCGACGTGATCCGCTTCGCTGATCCGGCCCTGTTCGACCAGTTCGACGATGGTCTGGTTGCGCGAAAATTCCGACAATACATCGGTGCCGCTGCGGATCGCAATCGCGGTACGGTCAGCGGACGAATAGGGCTCGCCGGTTTCGGGATTGATGCGGAAGCTTTCCAGTCTCCAGCCCCGGTTCTCGATGATCCCGCTGTCCGAATTGGCATAGCCCTTGAACCCGAGCTTGCCGCGCAGCAGATCGGTCACCACCTGCCGGGAGAAAGCCATCCCAGTCTGGTCATAAGTCACCCCTTCGTAAGTCACGTCGATCGGCACGCCGTAGTACGGCATTATCGAGGACACTCCCCCCGCAATCGCGGTGCGGAACGGCTTGAGGTGATAACCGAATCCGTATTTTCCGCTCGGATCGGTGTAGAGCTGGTTCTTGCCGAAGGTGTAATGCGGATCCCATCCCATTTCCTGCGGTCCGCCGCCCGGAAAATGCTTGATGGTGAGCGCTACGGAAGATGCCGGCGAGAGCGAAGCGCCGTCCGCGCGGACCGGCCCCTGCAAGCCAGCCACCAGCGTGCCGATGATGTCACTCATCAGGTCGGCATCTTCGGTGAAGGTTTCATGAAAGCGCGACCAGCGCGGTTCGGTGCCAAGATCGGCCATGTAGCCGTACATCCCGCGCAGACCGATCGCGCGCCATTCGCGGCCCATCACTTCGGTAAAATCGCCAAGTATTGCTTTATCGGCCGCAAGGCCGGCCGGAACCGTTCCGTTCGCGTCTACCGGCGCACCCGCGCCAAGCGCGGCAGCTGCCAGACCTGCCTCCTTGGGAAATTCGGTGAAAGCCCCCGCCCCTGCCGCGATGCCGAACATCGGATTGGTCTCGACATGGTTGCGGGCATTGTCCTTGAACAGCGCCGGAATTCCGAGACGGCTGGCTTCCAGCCTCTCCTGCACCGCATTGGTATAGCCTGCCATCTGCTCGGGCGTCTGCGGATAACCGCCGCGAAGGGCAAATCCGGTCAGCGGCACGCTGCAATCCGGGGCCACGCGATTGACCTTTGCACGAAGGATAAAGCGCGTCATTTTCTGATTGTCGATCAGGTCCCGCCCGCGCTCAGGAATGCCGCCACCGCAATCGGGATTGCTGGTGGCGATCAGCATCATTCCTGCCTTTTCCTCCAGCGTCATGAGCCCGGCCAGATCGCGCGCTCGTGTTTCAGGGGAAAGCCGCCAGTCCTCGTAAGGATCCAGCATGCCATTGGCGTTGAGGTCCTTGAAATGCAGCCCCTCGCCTTCGATCAAAGGCTTGGCGCGCGCCGCGATATCGGGTTGCAGCGGGCCATCGGCGGGCGGAAAATGCGCGCATCCCGCAAGCAACAGCGCGATTGCGGACAAGGAAAGAGTTCGGGACATGCGCAAATCTGGTCTCCGCAGTTCAGGCAAACTGGAGCGAAATGACAGCAACGTCATCAGGTGACGGCTCCCATTTCGATGCGATCAGGCCGCCTTGCCCGAACAGTTTTGCAACGGGATCGGCGGCGCCAGCCGCTGCAGCGAGCCGGTCGGCCATGGGATCATCGACCGGCCCGTTCTGTCCGCGCAAATGGCGAATCCACGCCGCGACGCCGCGCAGGATTGCGGGGCATTGGCGAGCTTTTTGCTGATGAGCGAAAAGCGTTTCCAGCCAGCGTTGCGGAATTTTCTGGCTGCCATCCATCGCGATCTGGGCCAGCCGGTGGTTCAGCGCCGGATTGGCGAAGCGTTCAACCAGCAAGGCGGCGTACCCTGCAAGATCCTGGCCCGGCGCTGCCTTGATCGTGGCGCTCGCCTCCTGCATGAGCGTTTCCACCAACGCCCGCAAAGCGGGGTCGGCAATCGCCTGATGGACGAATTCATGTCCTGCTTCGAGCCCGCAATAGGCAAGCAGCGAATGCGCGCCGTTGAGCATCCGTAGCTTTGCCGTTTCATAGGGTGCAACATCGCCGACCAGTTCGGCGCCAACTGCTTCCCATGCCGGACGCCCATTCGCAAACCTGTCCTCGATCACCCATTGGCTAAAGGGTTCGGTGACCACCAGCGCCTCATCGCGCAATCCGGTGGCAGCCTCTGCCGCCGCCCGGTCGGCATCGGTGGTGGCGGGCACGATCCGGTCGACCATTGTCGAGGGACAGCTGCATTCCGTCTCGAACCAGTCACACAGGTCGGGCTGTTTCGCGGCGAGAAATTCGCGCATCATCCGTTCGAGTACCGAGCCATTGGCGGCAAGATTGTCGCAGCTCAGCAAGGTCAGGCCGCCCGCCCCGCTGGCGCGGCGTCGGCGCAAACCTTCGGCAAGCAGCGGGTAGAAGCTGCCCTTCCCTGCATGATCGATGTCAAGCGATCCGTCGTCCGCGCGGCAATAACCCTTCTCGGTAACGGTGAAGCTGACGATCCTGGTCCCCGGGTCTGCAATCGCCGCGATCACTGCCTGTGGTTCCCCCGGCGCCGCCAGTACATCTGATATAGCTCCGCCCAACCGGTAGCGGGTTCCCGCAGCCGACTGCTCGGCAATCAGGTAGAGCCCGTTTTGCGGGTTCATCTGCTCGGCAACTGCCTGTGATCGCATGGAAACCCCGGTGATCAACCAGTCGCCCTCATCTTCGCTCATCGCGGCGTCGGTATAGGCTGCCTGATGCGCACGCGTGAACGCGCCGAGACCGAAATGGACGATGCCGCGGCCTCGCGCAGTGCGATCGTAGTCAGGGCGATCAACAATTGCCGGAAGACCGCCGCATGTGCCGGATGACAGCCTCACAATTTATACGCCTTCTTCGCCAGATTATAGGCGAGTTCGACTGCCAGCTCAGCGGCTTCGTCTTCACCAAGCCGATGCTCGCTGACCAGCCGGGCAAGGAAGGCGCAATCCATCCGGCGGGCAACATCATGGCGGGCCGGGATCGACATGAACGCGCGCGTATCGTCGTTGAACCCGACGGTGTTGTAGAAACCCGCAGTTTCTGTGGTCATTTCGCGGAATCGGCGCATACCTTCGGGGCTGTCATTGAACCACCAGGCCGGCCCCAGTTTCAGCGCCGGATAATGGCCCGCCAGCGGCGCCAGTTCTCGGGCATAGGTGGTTTCATCAAGTGTGAAGGCAATGAACGAAAAGCCTGGATTGCTCCCGTATTTCGCAAGCAGCGGGCGCAGGCCATGCACATATTCGCAGGGCAGCGGAATGTCCGCTCCCTTGTCGCGGCCGAACCGTTCGAAGACCTGCGGATTGTGATTCCGGTAAACCCCGGGGTGGAGCTGCATCACCAGCCCGTCATCCACGCTCATCCCCGCCATTTCGGTCAGCATCTGCGCGCGGAAAAGCTCGCCATCTTCGGGCGAAACCTGTGGCTGGGTGACGCGCGCGAACAAGGCCTCGGCTTCGGCCGCGGAAAGGTCCGCCGTGCGCGCGGTGGGATGGCCGTGATCGGTGGACGTTGCCCCCATC
>JBATLU010000257.1:0-4785 GCA_049289475.1 Pontixanthobacter sp.
CCAGTGATGAGGACACCTGGTATCGGCTGCCCGTTGCCGTTGATAAGTCGCAACTGGACGGGACCGCCATTGCCTCCAAAGAAGGACGACGGGAAAGCCTGCAAGATCGAGATGGTGGGCGGAACTACATTGACGACCGAAGAACCACCGACACCGAAGAAGGTGATCGAGGGTGCCTGAACCTGATTGGCTACGCCTGCGGTAGTCACCGAAGCCGCGGTGCAGCCACTCGGTCCGGTCAGCTGCGAGAGAGTGCCGGTATTGGACTGACCGTCTACGGTGGTCGTGGTCGACGGATTCGCCACGATGAAGCCGATCGGCACACCCTGGATCGGCGCTCCCAATGCATCCGCAACGCAGATGGTCACCGACGTGGTCAGATTGGCCGGAATCTGTGACGGCGATGCGACGAGCGTTCCGGGGGCTGCGCCGGGGAACAGGACCAATTCGGCGTCGGTAACCAGTTCCGTGCTGCCCTGAACAATCTCACCGGCACCACGAGCCCAGATCGCAGCAATTCGTCCAAGTTGGTTGACCGGATAGTTCATGGTCGTCGAAGCCACCCCGACACCGTTGGTCGGCACATTCGGTGTGATATTGGCAACCGTGGCTCGACCGACTACATACGGCAGTACCGGGCCGCTATTGACGATGGCGCCCGTGTCGTTGTTGAAGTTGAAGCGTTGGGTGACGTTCAGACTTCCAGCCCCGTTGATTCGCTCAATCCTGCGGGCGCTCTCAAGATCACGGTTGGCGTTGGACTGCTCGCCGAATACCAGCAGGGTATCGCCCGGTCCTGCACCACCGCCTGCGGTGGTGAATGCTCCGCCCGGTGCTGTAAACAGCGTGCCGCCCTCTTGCGGGTCGCCATCGCCACCACTGATCAAGAAGTTGCCTGGGCCCTGAGTCGGGAATCCGGAAACCGGCGCATCGATCAAGCCGAAATCAATGGCCGTATTCGGTAGCACCGGATTGCCCTGGCGGTCCGTTGCCAACACGCTGATGGTGAGGCTGTAGGTGCCGTTGGGGTCGGTAGGAATCGCGGTCGACCCACTCGTCGGCGCGACGCCGTCCGACACGCGGTTCACGCGCAGCGCATTCACGTCTGGGGATGTGATCTTCAACGAGAACAGTTTGCCGTCGGAAATGATCACCGTCTCGTCGCGAATCACCGGCGAGGTGATGCCGTTGTCCACATTGTTGTCGGCTGCGTCCGCACTTACGCGAATAAGGAATTGACCCTGACGGTTGCCCGCTACCAGCGTCGCACCAGCAATACCCTGCTGCGTTCGAACATTGACCGACCTACCTTCCACGTTCTGCCCCGCCGCGTTGACGCCACGGAAGACTTCGCCGCCATTGGCTCCCTGATCGACGATCTGGAACTGGACGTTGTTGAAGGTAGCGGTTGACGGCGGGTCGGGGATCAGCGCTGCAGCACCGTCGGTCACCTGTGCCTGCATCAGCAAGGTGTTGTTGCCGCCTGAACCCTGCACATACAGACTCGCTTGCTGGCGAATGATGTTGATATTGGCCGGCAGCTGCGGAGCCTGCGCAACGATCGAGAACTCTTGTTGCGCTGACAGGTTGGCGCCTGTGTTGGGGTCTGCCGCGGTAACCGTGAGCGTGAACGGGCCCGGCTGGGTCGCCTGCCCGGTAATGTTGTAGGAGTGTATGAAGATTGTCTTCTTGCCCGCCACCACATCGGCTGGACCAGCGCCCCTCAGTGCAAGGAACTCGTTCTCAGCTGTCGATGGATCATCCAACTCGGACCATGCCGTGTTGGTAATCGGGTTCAATGAAATCTGCAATGCACCGGAGGGCAGCAACTGACCGGTGATGTCGCGGCGGGTGATGGTGACTTCGGTCACGAATGGCGAGCCCCAGAAGGGATCGACGCCAAACACATTGGCGGGTAGCACCGTGCGCTCCGGCTCAATCGAGATGCGCTCGAAGGGTGGCGGACCTTGCGTGACGGTGAACGGAATCTCAAGCGCCAGCTGGCGCCCAGGCTGGTCCGGATCAGGGGCCGAAGCGGTAATCACTACCGTGCCGGGATCCAGTTGCGAATGCAGGAAGAAGGTCGCCTGGCCTCCCGTGATTTCGGTGAAAATAACTCCGAAGTACGTAGAAAATTCATTGACGTCCGTGGTGTCCGGATCGTCAAGAATCGACAGCGCCAAGCTGCGAACATTGTTCGAACTCAAGTTGACCACGGTTCCGTCTGCTGCGGGCAGGCCGTTCGACCGAAGCACGCGCACGTTGAGCTGCACCCAGTAAGGCGAGTTGCTCTCAGGCGGAATTTGACTGCGATTCGAGGGCAAAGAGGAGACCCCTCCCACCACGTCAAATCGCATCGAGCCGGACGAGGGCGGGGTGAAACTTCCGCCCCCATTTCCTGATCCACCGCCGCCACAGCCGGCGAGAAGCGTAGTGGCCAGCCCGACGGCCAGCAATTTCTTCCAAGCGCTCATCGTCGCTCTCCTGATACTCATCTTGATTATCCGTTGGCTTTTAATGTCCGATCTCACTTGGAGTCGACGAGAATCTTGGGGGTCACAAAGATCAGCAATTCGACCTTGCTGTTCTGGCGATCCTTGTTGCGGAACAAATTGCCGATTGCAGGGATGTCCCCCAATACCGGCACCTTGGTCAAGGTGTCATTGCGTTCGAATTCGTAGATTCCGCCGAGAACGACTGTCTGCCCGTTGTCGACCAGCGCACCCGTTTGCACTTCGCGCTTGTCGATGATGGGCACCTGGCCGCCAGGCGTGGTAATGAAACCCGACAGGTTGTCTTTCTTGACCTTCAGTGCCAGGAACACGCGACCATCCGCCGTGATGCGCGGGGTTACCAGCAGCTCGAGGACGATTTCCTTGAACGCGACGGTGGCCGTGGGCACACCGCCACCGCTCGACTGCAGTGTCACGTAGCCGACTTCCTGTCCCTGTTTGATCACGGCTTCTTGTTGATCTGCCGTGATTACCTTGGGACTTGACAGCAATTCACCCCGGTCTTCCGACTCAAGTGCCGACAATTCCATGTCCAGAATGTAGTCCGCACCCAGAATAGTCGTGGCAAATGAGCCCGCGCCTGGTGAGGCAACCGGCAGATTGAATTTGAGGCGATTAAGCGCGCTTGGCGCGACCACACCACCCCCTGTCGGATCGCCCAACCCCACCGGCAAGGCACTGGATGCCCCACTGAGCCTGTTGGACAGGCCCAGGCCAACCATCTGATCGGTTGCGCCCAAGGTGCCGCCGATGGTGATTAGGTTACCGTCGCCGTCCTCATTGGCGCCGCTGATTCCGAAGCGTGCTCCTAATTGTTTGCGGAATCCCTCTTGGGCGATGACGATTCTGGATTCGATCAGCACTTGACGTACAGGCTTGTCAAGCATCGCAATCAGAGTGCGCACCTTTTCGACGCGCTCAGGGATGTCGGTCACAATCAGGGTGTTGGTGCGCTCGTCGAAACTCACTGAGCCCCGCTGCGACAAGACGCCACGCGATTGGGTCTGCGTGTTGGTACCGCCGCCTGAACCCTTGTTCTCGAGGATATCGGTAGTCAGCAGCTTGGCGAGATCCTCGGCCTTGCCATAGCTGATCGAAATATAGTCAACGACGACCTCTGCCCGATCTTCCATAGCAATACGAGCATCTTCGAGTGCCTGCTCGCGCTCTGCAATTTCCTTGGTCGGGGCGACCCAGATCACGCTGCCGTTACGGCGTTTGTCCAGTCCTTTGGCCTGGAGAATGATGTCCAGCGCCTGATCCCAGGGAACGTTGACCAGTCGCAGCGTGACATTGCCCTGAACCGTGTCGGCAACCACGATATTGAGCTCCGACACATCCGCGACCAACTGCAGCACGGAACGCACCGGGATGTCCTGGAAGTTGAAGGTGACCCGATTACCGCTGTAGACGGGCGGATCGGTGGCCAGTCGCTTTTTCGGCTCGATCCGCTTTGGCGCGATTTCCACGACGTACTCGGAGCCTGCTTGATAAGCCAGCTTCTCGTACTCGGCGCCGGTGATGAAAGTCATTCGCGTGCCGCCGCCCTGGGCGCGGGCGTCGATTGACTCCACGGGCGTTGCGAAATCGACGACGTCGAGCTTCTTCTGGAATCTTGCCGGAATCGACACGTTCGGGAGGTCAAGCAGGAGTCGCCCGCCTTCTTCTCGGAGGTTCGCGTTGGCGTTGTCACCCGAGAAACCCAGAATCAGTCGCCCTTCGCCGGCTTTTCCCCGGCGGAAATCGATTGATGTCAATTCTGTGACGGAAGCAGATACGACCGCCTTTGCCGGGTCAGTCGGCGCCTTGGTCGCGATGACGTCGGCAAATCCGTTCTGAATCCGTATCACCAGCGTCTTGCCCTCTCGCCTCGACTCGTAGGGAGCCGAGCGAAAGAGGTCAATCACGACGCGCGTGCGGCCACCCGCTTCAACGGCGGTCACCGCCTTGGCAGCGCCAGTGCCGATCGACAGCATCCGTTCCTTGAACTGGTTGCTGGTATCAGGAAGGTCAATGGCAATTCGCGGCGGGTCGCTGGTCGCGAAAATCTTCGCGTCGGCGCTAGCGCTGTCCAGTTCGAGGGCGACGTCGACGACGCTCCCCGGCATCGGCTGGAAACTGACGTTCTTTAGAACGCCGGCTGCACCAGCCGTACCTGCTGCGGACAGAAGGCAAACTGCGACCAAGAACAAAATTGGCGCCCTCTGGAAATGTTGCTGGAGCTTCGGCCCGAAATATCTTCCGAGCATGCGCGAGAGGCTCTTCTCATTCA
>JBATLU010000258.1:0-2685 GCA_049289475.1 Pontixanthobacter sp.
GAGTTCAGCGGCATGGACTTTGAACGGAATGATCTTCCGCCGACATCGGAAGAGTTTATCGCGGTAGCGGGTGAATATTATCACACGGCTATCGATATGTTTGGTCCTGACAGATGCATGTTCGCCAGCAACTTCCCCGTAGATCGCCTTTCGGTTTCCTATGGGGTGATGTGGAATGCTTATAAGCGAATGGGTACGCGTTATAACTATGAAGAACGAAGTTGGCTGTTCCACGGCACTGCCCAAAGGGTATACCGGCTTGGATTCATTTAGATATTGAATATCTATTCACAATTAATCCATTCTATGAATGAAAACTTGCTAAATATATTGGTTTGACAATATTAATTTTGCGTTAGATATCGAATTATATGATTTCATTATGCTTTAATTTTATAAATAAAATCTTAAGAGAGATGCGAATATGCAACAAAAATCCGGTGTTGATTGTTCGTATTATCATGAGGGGTTGTTTAGGTCTTGGATAGCGCTCGGAATGTTATCTGCTCTATACGTTTTAGCATTGGTCGATCGCCAAATTTTGGTTCTTTTGATTGCTCCAATTAAAGAGCATTTTCAACTTAGCGATGTTCAAATTGGTCTGTTAATCGGAACTGCTTTTGCGATCGTCTATTCCTTGCTTGGCTTGCCTGCGGGAAGGTTTGCGGATCGCGGAAACCGCAAGCGGTTGGTGATTGCAGGGGTTCTGATCTGGTGTTTTTCGACGATCGCATCCGGTTTTGCGTCGACTTACATGGCGTTGATCATCCTCAGGTTGGGTCTTGCCGCTGGTGAGGCCGTGCTGACGCCGGCGGCCCACTCGATGATCGGCGATCTGTTTCCGCCGCAGAAGCGCACTCTTGCGGCCAGCTTGTTCAGCTCGGCTGGTTTTGTAGGCTCGCCACTGGCATTCTCGGGCGGCGCCCTTCTTATCCTGACAATTGAAAGCGCAAATCAGACCGGAATTCTGGCGTCCTTTGACGTCTGGCAACTGGTACTTTTTGCCGTTGGCGCTCCGGGTCTGGTCCTGGCAGGCATGTTTGCGATCCTGGTAAATGAGCCGGCCCGAATGAGCAAAGCCCAGCAGTTGGAGCTTGCAGCCACCAAAAGCGTCAAAGACCAGATCTTGGCCCATAAGAAGCTTTACGCCGGCCTGCTACTTAGCGCCTCGCTGGCAGCCGGATGCAGCTATTCTGTGTACAATTGGCTCACAGAATCACTGATACGCGATTTTGGGTGGAATGCGGTCGAAGCAGGAGCGGTGTTTGGGCCGCTCTCGCTGGTCGCCGCCGTTTCGGGCGTCCTGTCGGCTCCTTGGTTGAGCCAGCGCCTTCGCGCTCGTGGCCGGTCGGATTCGGTGGTGCTGGTCAGTCTTATGCTCGCCTTGATCTGTGCGGTCGCGCTCGGACTTGGTCCGCTGCAGACCAGTCCGAATCTGCGCCTCGCGTTGATCGGTATCGGCCTGTTTGCGACGCTTGGCAGTAGCATGAACATCGTAGTGTCCATGCAGGAGGTCGCACCATCACGAATGCGCGCGACCTTTGTTGCGATCCTATTTATAGGGATATCGCTTTTCGGCGGAGGGATCGTGCCGGTGCTTGTGCCGATGGTCGCCGACCTCGTCGGTGGCGGGTTGAGCCCGGCGCTTGCCCTGGTTTGTGCGCTGCTAAGCGCGTTGTCCGCGCTGCTGTTGTTCTGGATTCGCGCTGATTTCGAGCGCGAAGCAACGGCAGGTTTTCCAGATATTGGGGAATGCAACCCATTAGCGCCCGCAGCGTGAGCCGTTTGCCAAGAGTGCTAGGGTAAAACAGATGAGCTTTTAATAATGTTGACCTATTTTCGGGAGTTCATGGTCGAACGGCGGTCATTGTTGACGACGATGTTAGCCAACGCGGTTTCTGTCCAGCTAAGCTATTACGTACTAACCTTGTTTGTTCCGTCTCTGATCTCCGAATTTGGCTGGTCTAAGGCTGAAGTTGCATTGACCACGGCGATGGGAGCGATCGGTCTAGTCGCCTTTACCGTTGCGGGCCGCCTTGCAGACCGTTTCGGTTCGCGCCGAACTGCCTGGATTGGCGTGCTGGGACTACCTGCCGGATATTGCGCACTAAGCTTCATGACCGGCGATATTCGCCAGTTCTATGCGCTTTACATGCTTGTGATAACGCTGGGGGCAACCACGTCGGCTGCGGTCTATGGACGGGTGATTGCAGCACGATTTGAAACCTCTCGCGGACTTGCATTTGCGTTGGTCCTAACATGCGTGCCGGTTACGGCTGCGGTTGTAGTGCCTGCCCTCGAGCATATTATCGCAACTTCCGGCTGGCGCTGGGGGTTTCGGGCGCTGGCGATTGGAGTGCTGGCTTGCGGCGTCCTCGCTTTGTCCTTCATGCCGGGCGAGCTGCCGCTGGCGGCGGATCGAGTTCGCCCGGACGCGCGCGCGGCGTTCAGGATCGTGTTCCGTTCACGGGCCTTTTGGCTGATTGCTGGGGGGATGGCGCTCTGCAACATTGGTACCGCACTGAATACGCTTCAGCTGAAGCCCATGTTACTCGAAAACGGGGTCTCCACCGCCGCCGCAGCCAGGCTGATGTCTGCATTTGCCATTGGTGTGGTGGTAGGCAGAATGGTCAGCGGGTTCGCCCTCGACCGGATAAACACCCATGTCTTCGCGGCCCTTGCGAT
>JBATLU010000259.1:0-2662 GCA_049289475.1 Pontixanthobacter sp.
CCCTATAACGGGGCGGCCATTTTCTTTTATCCTCACCAACGCTAGATTTTTGCGGAAATCGACAGGGCAAATGTGGTGCCGGTTTTGTAGCTGTTTATGTCGATCCGGTTGGTGCCAGACTGCTGGAATTCCTGATGGTCCTGTCCCAGAATATTGCGGGCTTCGAACTTGGCTTCGAGCTCCGAACCGAGCAGGTTGAACCCTTCGCGCCAGACGAAATCAAGCTTGAAACCGGGCCGTTCGATCACATCGGGCTGCGGCGGTGTGCCCGACAGGCCGCGGCTGACAACGCGCTCGCTGGCGTAGGAGATCAGGAATGTCTGCTGCGACAACCGGTCCTGGTTCTCCAGCCCCAATTGGACGTTGACGATATGGTCCGACTGGCCCGTCAGCGGTGAACCGTCGCGGAAATAGTCGGTTGCATTGGTCGAGAAGGCCCCGAATACGCTCACCGGATCGGTCGCTGCCACTTTAAGCTTTGACTGGGTGTAGGTGTAATTAAGGACTGTGACCAAGCGGCGTGGTTCGAAGAATGTTCCGCCCAGATTACCGAGATCGAAGTATTTCACGACTTCCAGCTCGGCGCCGTAAAGCTGCGCCTTTGGCGCGTTGGCGTAGGATGTTTGCAAATCGATGCCGGTTACGAAGGCTTCGATTGGATTGTCGATCCGCTTGTAGAAACCGGCCAGCGAAATCCGCTGTTCGGGGGCAATGTAATATTCGAAGCGGGCTTCGGCATTGTACAATTGGCTGTCGATCAGCAGCGGGTTACCGCGATAGGGACGGTTGGTGTCCGGATCATAATAGGGCTGATTGATCAATTCGCGGAATTGCGGGCGGGCGATGGTTTTGGAACCGCTCACCCGGATTTGCATACCCTCGCCAACGTCATAAGTCAGCGTCGCAGCTGGCAGCCAATAGGCATTGTTGAGCGAGGTGGGTGCGGTCGTCGACGGAAAAGAGGCAAATACCTGCACCGGAGTGGTGGTTTGCGCCGCATCTTCATAGCGGACACCAGCATCAATCGATATACTGTCGCCTAGCTGGATATTGGTCTTGAGGTATCCCGCCTTGATTTCCAGCTCTGCATCGAATGCCGGGCTTCCCGGATCGGTTTCAATCAGGGTGATACCCAGCGCATCCACGATGTTGGGTGCGAGAAGCAGATCAGGGCGCAGCAGGCCGATGCTGCTGACGATGTTGGATGATCCGAGGAAGGTGTTCGGGGCGAGGATCAGGAAATCCCGCCGCGAGCTGAACCGCTTTGTATCGGTATAGGCGCCGCCTGCGGTAACCGAGACCGATGGTAACAGGCGGTAACTCAAATCCGCGCCCGCTGAATAGAGATCTTCGGAAAGGTTTGAGAAGGTAATCCCCGCATCGCCGCCATTGCCGTTGTTGAGACGGTTGACGAAATAGGCGCCAAACGGATCGGCTGCCGCATTCGTGCGGACATATTCGAAGGTTAGTTCCTCGGGCGCATCACGCTTGGTGTTGGCATAGCCGCCGCGCAGTTCGAGGTTGAGGTCGGGTGTCAGTTTGAATTCACCGACGATCTGCGTGTCGACCAATTGCCGCTCGTAAAAGGCGGTGCGCTGTCTCATGAAATCGGTGTCGCCGCTTTGGGCAGGACGCTGCCCCAGCGCAAGCGAGGCCTTTTTCAGCGTGTCGTGAATATAAAGATTGGTCCAGCGGATCCGGTTGTCACCGAATTCCAGCCCGAAGCCAAGCATCGCGTTGACCAGCGTTCGCTGATCGGTGCTGACTTGGCGGAAATCGCTCTCGAGCGAGCTGAGATCCGCGCTTTGCGACGATTGCTGGGTGATCGAACGGGTCAGGAACTTGTTGCTGTAACTGGCTGCCATAATCACCCCGAGATCGACCGCGCCAAGCGCATAGGTCTTGCCGCCCGAAAGCGAGAGCGATCCGTTGACCGGAGTTTTTTTGTAGCGCTGGACCACGGCATTGCGCGAATTGACCAACTCGCGGGCAATTGCGGTTGAGTCCACCGGATCGGTTCCGATCAACTGGCCGCTGTTGAAATAGGCCTGCAAAGCGGGCGGCGTGTCGCGATTGCCATTATCGTAGCCGAGCCAGTCGGTGCTGCTGCCATAATAGGTATAGCCAAGATTGCCGGTCGTTTCGGTATCACCCGAGATGCCAACGCTGAGGCTTAGAAACGGGTCGTTCGGTGTGGCTTTGGTAGTCAGATTGATCACGCCGCCGCCAAACTCGCCGGGATAATTCACAGAATAGCTTTTCTGGACCAGCGAGGATGCGATCACGCCGGTTGGAAACAGATCGAGCGGGACAACGCGTTTGAGCGGTTCGGGGCTGGGAAGCGGCGACCCGTTAAGGAGCGCGAGCGAATAGCGGTCACCCAGTCCGCGGACATAAACAAATCCGTTGCCGACTACGCTGAGGCCAGTAACCCGCGACAATGCGCCGGCAATATTGCCGTCACCCGTACGCGCGATTTCTGCAGCGGAAAGCACCGACACCACCTGCGCGGAACTGCGTTCGACGTTGCGGTCGCGCCGCCCGGTAACGACGATTTCGCCGCCGGGGATCGATATTTCGACGTCCTCTGGCTCTTGCGTGTCCGCTTCGGGCAAATCGGCTGCCTGATCGGCCGCTGCCGCATCGGCATTGGCTTCTGCGG
>JBATLU010000260.1:0-4007 GCA_049289475.1 Pontixanthobacter sp.
GTATCGGCCAGTTCATGCGAGCTATCGACGCCGGCCCAGAACGCCAGAGCATCGCCCAGCGCAACCTGCGGGTCGAGCGCAGGGCGCTCATCGAGCAGCCCCGCCGCGCCAACGCGCGCAACGCTTCCGTCGAACGGCAGGAGCAGGCCCGCCAGAATTCGCATCAAGCTGGATTTGCCGATTCCGTTGGATCCGGTGATGTGCAGTGCGTCACCCTCTCGCATCGAAACATTGAAGCCGCGAAACAACACACGATCGCCGCGTCGGCAGGCGAGATCGGTCGCAGAAAGGTTGCAGGCTTGCATGACAGCGCGCGATAGGGGAAATGCAGCAAGCCGACAAGAAAACTGCTCATACAAGGAAAATGTCGATGCCCATCGCCCGATTGACGCCCCAGCAATGCGAAACCGCACTGGCACAATTGCCTGGATGGAGTTTGCGCGCGGATGCAAAAGCCATCGAAAAGACGTTCGAATTTCGTGACTTCGTGCAGGCTTTCGGTTTCATGAGCAGCGTGGCGATTTTGGCGGAAAAGCAGGACCATCATCCCGAATGGTTCAATGTCTATAACCGCGTTGAAGTAACCCTGACCACGCATGATGCCGATGGTCTGAGCGAGCGCGATGTGACTTTGGCCAAATCAATCGAGGCGCTGCTGTGAAGCGGTGGTTGGCGGTTTCCGCTGGCTTTTCGGCAATTTTCGCATCCCATTCAGCCGCCGCCCAAGATGCCGCGTCGCCAGACTGGGCGGGTGTATTTGAGGGAAAGATCGGCCGTTATCCGGTGATCGCATGTTTCGACCAGAGTTATGATGAGATCGGTTTCGGCAGCTATTACTATTTGAGCCAGCTCAAACCGATCCCCTTGGAAAGCATAGGCTCAAAATCGCGCTGGGCTGAGGGAGATGCTGACAGGGCAGGCAAACTCCGTCCAATTTGGCAGACCAGACAGAACGGCGACGACCAAATAGTCGGCACATGGCGGAGCGGCGCGCGCCGATTGCCGATCAATCTTACCCGGATGCCTGCAGGCGCGGAGGAATATGACAGCGCCTGTGCCGCGGCCAATTTCCTCTATCCGCGTGTCGTAAGTCCCGAATTCACCAGTTCTCCCAAACGGCTGGAGGATTTTCAGTATACGATTCTGGATTACAAAACCCCGGCCCATTTCGCGTCTGTTTCCATCGCAGGCTTTACCTTTGATCCGGTCGAGCCGGGTGATAAGGCCATCGTCGGGCAGTTGGCTGCTATGCTGCCCGCTGGAACATTCCAGGATGATTACATGCAATGTATGGCAGGTCTATTGGGATTTCGCGGGGTTGACGGAGATTACGAGCGGGAGGTCACGCCGAAATTTGCCAACAGCCAGCTGCTATCGTTCCAGAGCTCCAACAGCGTGTATTGCGGCGGAGCCTATCCAAGCAACTGGCGCGACTTTTTTGTCTATGACCGGCAATCGGGTTTGGCGCTGGATCCGGTGCGCTGGTTCAACGCGAAAGCGGTGCAAGAATCAGAATATGGTACAAAAATCATGCAGGAACCGCTGCGCCAGAGGATTATTCAGGACTGGCCCGCTGACGGAGATTGTGAGTGCAGCGGACTTGCCGAGACATGGGAATCCTGGGCCTATCAGCTGCTCGAAGGGGGAGTAAATTTCCAGCCGCAATTCCCGCATGTCGCACAGGCCTGTCAGGAGGAGGTTTTTCTGAACTGGGACCAGTTGCAGCCATTTCTGTCGGAAGAGGGCCGCATCATCCAAATCCGCGCAGCGCAATGATTATTGTCCCAAAGTCCCTTCGCGGGCGACGGGCCCCAAGTCGAGGCGCAAGCAGCGATAGAACAACCGCTCCCGGCCCATTTTGGCAGCACCGGGAGTAAGGCGAAGTGAGTTCTGGGTGTTGCATTCGGCATCAAGTAGCGCTTGTTCTTCTGGCAAGACTTGATCGGCGTCGTTGCCGCTTAAGCTGCCATCGAGCATCTCTCCATGCGGTCTGTATTCTCGGTCAGTCGTACCATACAAAAGCCGAAAGGCGTCGAGTGCAGCAGTGTGGTAGATTGTTCCGTGCGTCTCGCTCGCATCAAGCGGAACATAGGCCCATTGCAGCGACGCGGGTGCCGACGCGCGCAAGCTGTCAACGAAACGTTCTACCCCTTCTTCGTGGCGGTAACCTTCGTTTGCAACGCTGAGGTAAACCCGCTCATCACCCGCAGTTAGACTGCCCAACCGGTCTGCTGCCTCGCGGGCTAGCTTCATGTCATCATACCAAAGCGAAGGCGATACAGCGATCCAGTCGTCAAACAGCGCCGGCTGTTTCAGCAAGGTTTCAAGCACGAACAATCCTGCGAGCGATTCACCCATGATTGCGCTGTGACCGGTGGTTCGAAAATTCCCTTCGACCCAAGGTTTGACGTCGGCCTCAATGAAGCTGCGGAAATTATCCGCTCCGCCGGGGGTGGCACCGAGCAATTCCTTATAATAATCCTCCGCACCAGTTCGAACCTGCGGAGATAATTCGCTGCGACGGTTGATGGTTTCGATTCCCACCAGAATGAACCGGTCGAAACTGTAATTCATGTCCCGGCTTTGCACGATTCCGGCAATATGGGGAAAATCCTGCTCTGGTCCGCCGTCGATGATATACACCACCGGAAACCGCATTTCGGGTTGCTCGACATAGCCTGGCGGGAGACGCACGGTGATCCGCCGTTCGCCGTCAAATGCGGCTGCCGGAATGGAATAGCTTTTACCAATCGTGACTGGTGTGCCGACGCCAAGGTCGGCTAACACGGGCGACGAAAGAGTGGCCGCGAAGACCGCCAGGATGGCTGCGATGCAGATTGATTTCTCGTTCAATCCTATTGCCCCAGCGGGCGAAACGATGTCCGGGTTTGTTTGCGGACCCGGCCCGGCATCCAGCGCGCGCCGAAGCCGATCGATTTGGCTGTCTTGCCCACCAATGTGTGCAAGCGATCGCCATGGACCGCGTCCCATGCTGCTTTGGCGACTTCTTCGACTGGGGTGATTTCCAGCCCGGCATCAAGCACTCGCTGGCGTATCCCTTCGTTGCTTTTGGCGTTGGGCGCATGTTCGAGAAGCGGTGTATCGATAAAGCTGGGACACAATGAACGCACATTAATGCCGTGCTCAGCCCATTCACCGTCAAGGCTTTCGGTAATCCCGCGCACCCCGAATTTGGTGGCACTGTAAACCGATGCACCCGGCGTGCCATAGACACCCGCCGCGCTTGCCGTGTTGAGCAGGCAGCTTCCCGGCGCTGCCTTTTTCAGATGCGGATAGGCCGCCTGCGCGCCGAACAGCACGCCTTTCAAATTGATATCGAGGCAGCGTTCGATCTCTTCCGCCGAGTTTTCAGTTAATGAACCGCCGAGCGGAATTCCCGCATTGTTGGCCAGCACATCGATCCGTCCACCAGCTGCTTCGGAAAATGCCGCCAGTGCAACATCCCATGCGGCGCGGTCTCGGACGTCGAATTTATGGCTGAAACTGGCGCCATCGGGCAGCATGGCTGCGGTCGCTTTCATCCCTTCGGTGTCAATATCACCAAGCCCGACAAACCAGCCGCGCGCGCCAAAATATTGCGCGATAGCGCGGCCGATACCTGATCCGCCGCCCGTGATAAAAATTGATTTGGTCGCGCTCATACTTGATCTCCCGGTCGTATTTTTAGCAGACCTAAAACCTGCAGAAATGTTTTACCAGCGTAATACTTGGGGCATTGCGCCGCTTCTTGCCATAGGGTCAGAGTGCCGGATTGTCGTAACAATGCCATGCAAAAATCGCGAGCGCACCCCGGTGCGGGATAAAGCGTTCGGACATCGCCCGCGCCTCTTTTTCGGTCGGACGTTCGGGCAGGTCGAGCAATTTGTGCAGCGCCACCTGGACCGCCAGATCGCCGGCAGGCCAGATATCCGGCCTGCCCTCCGCAAACAGCAGATAGATTTCGGCGGACCAGCGACCGATGCCTTTGATGCGGGTGAGTTCGGCAA
>JBATLU010000261.1:0-21000 GCA_049289475.1 Pontixanthobacter sp.
CCACACACGCTACGATCGCTGCGCCCACGCCTTCATGTCCGCCATCTGCATAGCCGCAATCGTCATCTTCTGGATCAATCAATGAGTCCTGAGCCTAGTTTTGACCTTTAAGTTCGGTCCAATTGTAAGACAGCTTTCAGACAACGGATGATCCGCCCTAAACGAAGGCAACTGGTTCGGTAGCCGTAAGTCTGCTTT
This sequence comes from Pontixanthobacter sp., assembly GCA_049289475.1. Lineage (GTDB taxonomy): Bacteria > Pseudomonadota > Alphaproteobacteria > Sphingomonadales > Sphingomonadaceae > Pontixanthobacter. The sequence goes on from JBATLU010000261.1 coordinate 199, forward strand.
TCGGGCCCTAGCGACCATAAGCTGCAAGTTCGCTAGCGGCCCATTTTCGGACGAGGGACACTTTGGCATCCGGCGGCGAATTGCCAGAGCGAACTGCAGCGGTGGAGCGGGTAAGGGGAATCGAACCCCTCTAGCTAGCTTGGAAGGCTAGAGCATTACCACTATGCTATACCCGCTCACTGTGGGGACGCGCTTTTCACCGTTTCTGCGGATTCGTCAACATTGTGTTGCAAGATTCCTTGGCGATGGCGGTTCGGGGCATCTTTCTACCAAGCCCAACGGTCGTCTAGTCTTCGCCTGCAACCTGTTCAACCAGTGTCGGCGCCTCGTCTGTTACTTGCGCGGCAAGATCCGCCGGCAAGGCAATATCGATCGTTACGCGGCGGTTGTAGGCTCGGTTAATATCGTTAGGGCTGCCATCGGGATTGGCATTGGGCTTCGCCGGATTTTGCTCACCAAGGGCAAAGATGGTGATCCGCGTAGCCGCAACACCCCTCGTCACCAACCAGTCACGCACCGCATCCGCCCTTCGCTTGGAAGCGCGCAGATTGGCCGCATCATTACCGGCTGAGTCGGTGTGCCCGCGCAATATGATCGGACCACCCGCCTTCATCTGGCGCGAATCCAACGCTTCCTCCAAAGCCATTATTGCTGCGTCGCCCAGTTTGGTGCGGCCATCGTCAAACGGGATGCGCAGCTTGACCGGTTCAAGCGGAGCGGCATCAAGGTTGATCGCTGCATCCGAACTCAGGATTGATTTTTCTTCGGGAAGGGCGGTTTTCGCTGCATCGCTTGCTTCAGAGGCGGCCATGCTCGATTTCGGCTGCGGAACCGGTTTGTTGCCATCGGCTTGCGTCCCGCATGCAGACAGGCTCAAGGCGCACAGGGCGATACAGAGGCTGTGCGGGCGGGGGTATAAGTGGCTCATACAATGCTCATTGGTTCAGGTTTTGGCACCGCTGCGGGCGGCTTTCTTCGCGGCGGCTTGTTGCGGGGTTTTGGCGCGCGGCGGTGAGTAGGAAATCACTGTATCGCCTGGCCGTGGTTCAGGCCGGGCGGCATGGGTGAAAAAGCGCATGGTTCCGCTTGCGCGTAGGATCAGCAACATATGGGCTGAATCGGGCAATTTTTCTTGCGCCGCTTTGAAATTGAATTCTTCCGACAGGGTAGTCTTACGGAACACCCAGCCTTGCTGCTGTCGTTCGTTCAAATCCTCAACCCCGAAACCTGATTCGAACAGGGCACGTCCGCGAATCGACGGCGGTAGTGCGTGCTTGTCATCCTCGCGGGTGGATTCGCCCAATTGATAGACCGAATCGCGGCCGATCTCATGCGCGAATTCATTGCAGACCAAGGCATTATAGGCCTCGTTCTCGGTGGCAGCGACCAGCACCTGAAACGGCGTTAGATCAAGATTATGTTCGGTTGCCTCGTTGAGGATTTCCCCATGATAATAGGGCAGCCCCTTCTTGCGCGCGATACCCAGTCGTTGCCAACTCGGGTCGACAACCATGACCGGTGTAGCGAGCGCCTTCATCTGTTCAGCCAATGCGACTGTCCACGGTGTGCTGCCGACAATAATCAGGCCGGGGCGCGAATCGCCCTTCACCTTTAGCCATCTGGCAACGCGGTCGATGGTGAAACCATGCGCGACGATCGTCACCACCACCACTGCAAAGCTCAGGCCGATCAGGATGTTGCCATCAGCATAGCCCAGTTCGCTGAGCCGCAAGGCAAACAGCCCCGAGATTGCAACCAGCACGATGCCGCGCGGTGCGATCCACGCCAGAAACAGGCGTTCGTTCCACGGCACACTGCTGAACAACAGGCTGAGCAGGATTGTCGCCGGTCTGACCACAAACAGCAGCGCGACAAGGAAGGCAATGAACCCCCAATTGTTACGCGGATCGAGATAGACCAGATCATCAAGCGAGAGCGAGGCGGACAGGAGGATGAATATGCCCGAGACCAGCAATACGGCAATATTCTGTTTGAACGGATGGATGCTGCGGAGGCTGGAGACTTGCATATTGGCCAGCGCTACACCCATCACCGTCACCGCGACCAGACCGGCTTCGTGCTCGATCTGGTTGGAAAATACAAACACGCCAATCACGGTGGTCAGCAGCACCGGCACTTTGAGAAATTCGGGCACTGCGCCGCGCGGGAAACTCCATGCGATCGCCCTCGCTGCAGCATAGCCAATCAAACCAGCGATCAGCGCGGCAATGATCATCGGCGGGACAACTTGCCACAGCGTTGCATCGGGCTGCGCATTGGTGATGCGGAAATATTCATAGGCAATGACAGCGCAAAGCGCGCCGGTCGGATCATTGACGATGGCTTCCCACTTCAGGATCGAGGCCGGGCGGGTCTGGATGGTCGATTGGCGGAGCAACGGCATAACCACCGTCGGGCCGGTGACCACCAAAATACCGCCAAATAATATCGCAACTTCCCATTCCAGACCGGCAATATACTTGCCCGCGAAAGAACCGAATATCCACGCCAGAACCACGCCGATAGTGGCAAGCCGCCACACGGCATCACCCGAGTGGCGCAATTCGCGGAAATCGAGGCTAAGCCCCCCCTCGAACAGGATCAGCGCCACCCCGATCGCAACCATCGGTTCCAGCATGTCGCCAAAGGCATGTTCGGGATTGAACAGCGCCATGTTGAAATAGCCCAGACCGGGGCCGGCGATGAAACCGGCAGCGAGCATCAGCACAATTGCGGGCCAGCCCGTGCGCCATGCGAGCCATTGGGCGCCAATGCCCAGCACGCCGACAAGCGCGATTACAAGTGCTGTTTCATCCATCTGTGATTGATACTCTACACGCCCTACCCTCAGCTACAACGCTGATCCGGCAGAATCTTTCCTGAAAGAATTGTCGGACCCAGACCGCTCAATCTCCGGCGAACTGCATAATCGCCGAAACGTCTAGATCGAGCGTCCTGAGCAAAGCAGCACCGCCGAGATCGGGTAGGTCGATCACGAAAATTGCGAGATCAACCCGCGCGCCCGCTTTGCGGAGCAGCTTGGCCGCGGCTTCAGCAGTTCCGCCGGTGGCAATCAGATCATCGACGATGACGATGCGGGCATTTTCGCTGACCGAATCGGGGTCCATTTCAAGCCGGTCGGTTCCGTATTCGAGAGCATAGTCGACCCCGATGGTCGGGATCGGAAGCTTGCCCGGTTTGCGTATCAGGATGAACGGCAGCCCTAGCTGCGCCGCGACCGCTGCACCGAAGATGAAACCGCGTGCCTCCATCCCGGCAATAGCGTCTGCACCGGTTGCGCGCACCCTATCCGCCATCAGCATTACCGTTGCGGCAAAACCGGGACCATGCCCGATCAGCGTGGTGATATCGCGGAACTGGATGCCCGGCTTGGGGAAATCGGGAACGGTCCGCACGAGGGACTTCAGCTCTTCAGGCGTCATTGTCGGGCCTCATATGAAAACGCCCCTCGCACCGGTGTGATGCAAGGGGCGTCCAATGTTTTAAGTGTAGAGATGCAATCGGCTTATTTTGCCTTCTTAGGCTTGGTTGCCGACCACACATGCTGCTTGGCAAAGAATGCCAGAATCGTAGCGAACAACAGGAAGCCGAGCACCGGCCAACCCTTCTGCTTGCGCTCGACCAGGGTCGGTTCAGCCGTCCAGGTCAGGAAGGCCGAAACGTCTTCAGCCATCTGGCTGATCGTCGGTTCGGTTCCGTCTGTGTAGGAAACCTGCCCATCAACCGTCAGCGGCGGCGCCATCGCAAGGTTCAAATTGGGGAAATATTTATTGTAGTGCAGCCCCTTCGGCGTGCTGAAATCAGGGAACTCCTTTTTCAGCTCGGCCGGAACTTCGCTGTAGCCTGTCAGCAGCGAATAGACATAATTCGCGCCGCCATGACGGGCCTTGGTCATCAACGAAAGATCTGGCGGAATTGCGTTGTTGTTCGCCTTGGCCGCAGCAATCTTGTTGGGGTATGGTGACGGGAAGTAGTCAGTCGGCACGCCGGGACGCATGATTGCCTCGCCTGTGTCTGGGTCGATGCCGGGAACCATGCGTTCTGCAGCCAGAGCTTTCACTTCGGCTTCGTTATACTTCAAATCTGCAAGATCTCGGAACGCGACAAATTTCATCGAGTGACACGCCGAGCAGACTTCTTTGTAAACCTGATAGCCGCGCTGCAATTGCTGCAAATCCCATTTGCCGAATGCGCCGTCCTGCGAGAAGCCGCCCTTGGGGCCTTCTGCCTCGGTGTAAAAAACCTTTTCAGCGGTATGGGGGGCGTCTTCGGTCGACCAGGCATAGAAGCCATTACCGAACGCCCACAGCGAAACGATGGCAAATCCAAGTCCGACAAGGGCACCAAGAATACGGATCATGATCTTATCTTTCTCTCGTCCTCAGGCCGCTGTGGGCGCGTTATCGCCCAGCTTGGCATCTTCGTCTGTACCCAGCACAGCTTCCGTGATCGAATAGGGCAGCGGCTCGGGCTTCTCGATTGACGAGATGAGCGGCAGGATCACCAGGAAGTGCAGGAAGTAATAGGCAGTCGCGATCTGGCTCAGCATCACGAAGGGTTCTTCGGCCGGCGCACCGCCGCAATAGAACAGCACCGCCATGGTCGGGATCAGACCGAACCAGAAGAATTTACGGAACAGCGGACGGTAGTGGCCGCTGCGAACGGGTGATTTGTCGAGCCAAGGGAGGAAGAACCACACCAGAATGGCCGAGAACATCGCCAGCACGCCCCACAGTTTCGCGGGCAGGATAAAGTCCGCCGTGAAAGCGCGCAGAATTGCGTAGAATGGCCAGAAATACCATTCGGGCACGATGTGCGCAGGCGTTGAAAGCGGGTTCGCTTCGATATAATTGTCCGGATGGCCGAGATAGTTGGGCAGGAAGAATACCATGCCCAAGAACAGGATCAGCGCCACGCCAAGTCCGAAGCCGTCCTTCGCCGTGTAATAGGGGTGGAACGGCAGCGTATCGCTTTCCTTCTTCACTTCGACCCCGGTCGGGTTGGATGAGCCGGGAAGGTGCAGTGCCCAGATGTGGAGAATAACCACACCGGCAATCACAAATGGAAGCAGGAAGTGCAGGCTGAAGAAGCGGTTGAGCGCGGCATTGTCAGGCGCAAATCCGCCCAACAGCCACACTTGAATCGGCTCGCCAACCAGCGGGATCGCGCCGAACAGGCCGGTAATAACCTTGGCACCCCAGAAGCTCATCTGGCCCCACGGAAGCACATAACCCATGAAAGCGGTTGCCATCATCAACAGGAAGATGACCACGCCAAGCAGCCAGATCATCTCGCGCGGCGCCTTGTAAGATGAATAAAAGAACCCGCGGAAGATATGCAGATAGATGACGATAAAGAAGAAGCTTGCCCCGTTGGCGTGCGCATAGCGCATCAGCCAGCCGTAATTGACGTCGCGCATGATGTGCTCGGTCGTCCTAAAGGCAACGTCGGCATTGGCGGCATAATGCATCGCCAGAACCACGCCGGTGATAATCTGTGCCACGAGGAAAAATCCGGCAAGAACGCCGAAATTCCACATATAGCTGAGATTGCGCGGGACCGGATAACCGGCACCGACCGCATTATAAACGAGACGCGGCAAAGGCAGCTTCTCGTCCATGAATTTCATGAAGCCATTGGTTGGCTGATATTCGCTGGCCCAGGGATAACTCATGGTGCTTGCTCTTCTCTCTTACCCGACCTGAATGACAGTGTCGGAGGTGAATTTATAGTCCGGCACTTCCAGATTCTTCGGCGCAGGACCCTTGCGGATTCGCGCAGCCGTATCGTAGCTGGAGCCATGGCACGGGCAGAAATAACCGCCGAACTCGCCCTTGTTTTCACCGTCGACGGCACCCAGCGGGACGCAGCCAAGATGCGTGCACACGCCCATCGTGACCAGTACATCGGTGTGGCCTTCCTTGGTCCGCTCTTCCAGCGTTTGCGGATCGCGCAAAGTGGATACATCGACCGCGTCGGCTTCGCCGATTTCCTTCGCCGTCAAACGGCGCACAAACAGCGGCTGCTTGCGGAAGATCGTCTTGATCGCCTGACCTGCTTCGATCTTGCTGACGTCAACTTCGGTGCTGGCTTCGGCCAGGACATCTTGCGAAGGTGACATCTGGCTGATCAGCGGCAGCAAAACAGTTGCCCCGCCAACGCCGGCAGCACCCACTGCTGCGATATTGATGAAATCGCGCCGACGCACTCCGTCTTCGCCGTGTTCTACGGCCATATCAGGAGTCGCGGTGCCAGTCGTATCAGCCATTAGCCTGCCTTGCCCTGCAACAGCCCCGCAGACAAGCGGGGCAAACAATAGTTACACCAAACCGTGACCATGCCGATCTACAGAAGCCGATCCACAGAAGAAGCCCCGTTTCTCGGCTGAAAGACAGATGCACGCATCCGCCCGTCACTGCCGGTTTCGGCGCGCTGATAGCCTCGATTGGCTCCGCTGCCAACCGCCTTTTTGGCACTATCCATACAGTTTGTTGCAATCTCAACCCATTCGGGTGCTGTCCGCATGGAGTTAGAATTATTCTGCCAGACCGATCAGACTGAACTGGCGGCCATAAGTAGCCTGAGAGAGGTGCGTGGCGCGGCGATAGGAAAAAAACCGCCTTTCATCGGTATAAGTGTCAAGGCCGAGCGGCTCAACAGTTCCAACACCAGCGGTTATAAGGCGCGCAGCAGCATAGGATTCGAGATCAAACTGGAAATGGCCGGACTGGCCCGGAGCAAAGAACTGCGCATCATCGCCGGAGAAATTGGCGCGAAAGCGTTCATCCACTTCGTAGCTGCTTTGGGCAATGCATGGGCCGATTGCCGCCGCGATCCGTTCCCGCCGTGCGCCAAGACCGACCATGGCGTCCACCACCGCGCCGATGACCCCGTCATGCGCGCCGCGCCACCCCGCATGCGCTGCACCGATAACGCCTGCATCATGGTCACCCAGCAGAATCGGCGCACAATCTGCAGTCACAATACCCAGAAGAATGCCAGGCTGGTTGGTCACCAGTGCATCTGCCTTAGGCCGGTCTGTTTGCAGCCATGGTTTGGTCACCACGACCGCATCCGCGGAATGTATCTGAAAGACAGTGACCAATTCGGCGCCGGGCAGCACTGCCTGAACCGCCAGCCGCCGGTTTTCGGCTACTGCACTTTCCTCATCATCCGCGCCAAGGCCGACATTGAGGCCGGCAACCACACCTTTCGATACGCCGCCACGCCGACCGAGAAAGCCGTGCGCAAAGCCGCTTAGACATTCTGCGCGGATGGTTTCTACACCAGCCAAATACTCTCTCCTGAAATAGATTAGCCGAGCGACCGCGTAACCTGTTCAAAGCTGTCACGTGACAGCTTTTCGGCTTTGGACACACGCTCTAGCTCGGCCCGCATCATTGCCGCGCGGACCGGCTCTATCCGACGCCACCGGCCCAGCGGCGGCACAAACCGCGCCGCTGTTTGCGGATTGATCGGATCGAGCGCGAGGATAAGGTCTGCAATAATCCGGTATCCTTCGCCATCAGCCGCATGGAACGCGTGCGGATTGCCGGCAAATGCCATGTAGAGCGAGCGGACCCGGTTGGGGTTGCGCAGGGTGAATTCGGGATGGCCCGCCAGCGCCTTCACATGTTCCAGCGCCTGCGGGTGGAGCGACGACGCCTGCAGCGCGAACCATTTGTCGATCACCAATTCGTTACCCTTATAGCGGCGATGGAAATCGATCAGCCTGTCGGTCCGTGCGGCAGTGCCAAGCCCGGTCAACACCATCAATGCGCCCTGACGGTCTGTCATGTTATCCGCGCTGTCATATTGCGCCGCCGCCATTGTCGATGCGAGTGCGGGATTGCCCGCTGCAAGATAGACCAGCGCCTGTGTTTTTACCTTGCGGGCGCCGCGCGAAGCCGCTTCGAGATCGAACGGCAGGCCCGAAGCGCGTTCGTGCATCTCGGCCAATTCCTGCTCAAACCGCACGCCCAACCACGCTTTTAACTGTTCGCGTTCGGCATGTATCCGCGACGGGTCAGCGATCAATTGCTGCTCCGCCAGATAGGTCAGGCCGGGTAGCATCATCAATTCGCCGCGCATCGAATCGTCGAGCGCGGGGTCAGCCAGAATCGCCGCAAAAGCGGTGGCAATCGACTGGCGGGTAAGTTCGCGGGCTTCACCCGTCAGCCCACCGCTCGAAGCCAATGTCAAATGGCGGACAAACAGATCCTGCATAGCTTCGTATCGGGCAAAGGAATCGTCGTCGCTTGCCGCAAGAAACACCAGATCCTCATCGGCAATATCGCGCTCGATCGTAACCGGAGCGGAGAAACCGCGGTTGATCGACAGCACCGGCTTGCGCGCGAATCCGGCAAAATCGAAGTTCTGCTCGCCCTTGTTCAACACGATCAATTGTTCGCCCGAATGATGGCCGGTGTCGCGGTCAAACAACGCCAGCTTGAGCGGGATTGGCATCGGCTTCTTGCCCGGCTGATCGGGCGTGGGCGGCACGGTTTGCTTGAGCGCAAGCGTGGCCGTTTCGCCCTGATGGGTAAGAACGACATCGACTTTTGGCGTCCCCGCTTGCGAATACCACAGGCGGAACTGGGTCAGATCAAGTCCGGCCCCGTCTTCCATCGCGGTAATAAAATCCTCGCAGGTGGCCGCTTCGCCATCATGACGCTCGAAATAGAGATCGGTGCCTTTTCTAAACGCATCGGGCCCGCACATGGTCCGCATCATGCGGATTACCTCGGCGCCTTTGTTGTAAATCGTCGAAGTGTAGAAATTGGAGATTTCGCGGAAGCTATCAGGCCGGATCGGATGCGCCAGCGGGCCTGAATCCTCGGGGAATTGGACGCTGCGCAAAATCCGCACATCCTCGATCCGTTTGACCGCTTCGCCCTGTATATCCTGGCTGAACATCTGGTCGCGCAGCACGGTAAAGCCTTCCTTCAGGCTCAACTGGAACCAGTCACGGCACGTCACACGATTGCCCGACCAATTGTGAAAATATTCATGCGCGATGACGCCTTCGACCCCGTCAAAATCGCCATCAGTGGCGGTTTCAATGTCGGCCAGCACATATTTTGTGTTGAACACGTTGAGCCCTTTATTCTCCATCGCGCCCATATTGAAATCGCTAACCGCAACGATGTTGAACACATCGAGATCATATTCGCGGCCGAAGACCCGTTCATCCCACTCCATCGATTTGATCAGCGAGCGCATCGCGTGGCCGGTGCGGGCGAGATCAGCCCCATCGTCCTGGTCGCGGACATAGATCGCCAGATCGACCTTGCGGCCCGACATGGTGGTGAAGCTGTCCTGATTGGCGACCAGATCGCCCGCCACCAAAGCAAACAGGTAGGACGGCTTGGGCCATGGATCGTGCCATTCGGCCCAATGCATGCCGCCATCATCCTCGCCCGCCGCAACCCTGTTGCCATTGGCGAGCAGGACCGGAAATTGCGCCTTGGGCCCGGACATGCGCACATGGTAAGTGGACAGCACATCGGGCCGGTCGGGGAAGAACATGATCCGGCGGAAACCTTCCGCCTCGCACTGCGTGCACAGCATCCCGTTGGAGGCATAAAGCCCCATCAACTGGCTGTTGGCTGAAGGATCTATCTGCGTTTCGACCCCCACTTCATGCGCCGTGCCGGGCAAGGTGACGAGCAAATCGCTCCCTTCGATTACCCAGTCATTCGCCAATTCACCATCGATCCAAACGCCCACAGGCGTCAGGCCATCGCCATTGAGCCGCAGCACTGAAGACGCCTCGGCTGCCGGATTGCGCTCAACGCTGAGCTTGGCTTGCACCCGGGTGCTGTCCAGCCCGAGCGTAAAATTGATCTCGACCTGCGGGACCAGCCACGCAAATGGCCGGTAATCCGCACGGCGGATGACCGGCGGTTGGAGCGGTGTCGGGGCGGCGTCTGCCATTTCGGGGTTTGTTACAATATCCATCGGTCCAGTCTGTAAATGCTCCTGCGCCTAGGTCCAGTACCAACAACGCCAGTCGAGCGATTCAGCCTGTTCGTCAGCCTTCCCCGTTGACAGCCCACGTGCAAAACAGCAGCCATGTCATTCCACTCCGGAGGGGAGATTTTCCATGTTCGACTTGCTGGCTGGTGCAGCTGCAAATACCGCAGGCGGTTTTGACGTCGAAACGGCAACGCGTGCCTATCTCGATACGTTACAAGGCGCCGCGCGCGCGAGTTCCGATGCCTATTTTGAAGGTGGCTATTGGCTCATCCTGTGGGGATCAGTCGCTTCGCTTCTGGTTGACTGGTTGATCCTGAATTTCCGCATTTCATCGGCTTTCCGGAACTTGGGCGAGCGTTTTTTCAAACGCCCAGCGCTGATTACTTGGTTCACCGCCTTACTATACACCATCATAGCATCAGTCATGCTGCTGCCATGGACAATCTACACCGGTTATTTCCGGGAGAAGAAATACGACCTCTTGGAGCAGGGGTTTGGCGCATGGTTTGGCGAGCAGGCGATCGATGTCGGCCTGTCGATGCTGATTATGCCGCTGCTGGTAACGGCCATCTATTCGGTGATCCGCCGTGCTCCGAAAAAATGGTGGCTGTGGGCTACTGGAGTGGCCGGATTGTTTCTTTCCTTCGGGATGCTGGTGTCGCCGGTGTTCATTTCACCGCTGTTCAACGATTATACCGAAATGGCCCCAAGCCCGCTGCGCGACCGGTTGGTGGCAATGGCTGAACGCTATGATATTCCTGCGGACCATATTTACGTGTTCGACCAGTCGAAACAGCACAAGCGCATTTCCGCCAATGTGTCGGGGCTTGGCCCGACCATCCGTATTTCGCTTAATGACAATCTGCTCGAGCGAACTTCTGAAGAGGAAATCATGGCGGTCATGGGCCATGAAATGGGGCATTACAAATTGCACCATTCGTTCTGGATTATCGGCATTATGCTGCTGATTGTCGGCATCGGCCTGTTCCTGATTTCGCATCTCGCTCCGCGGCTTATTGCCCGATATGGCCATAGATGGGGCGTGCGTGATTTGTCCGACCCGGCCTCGCTACCCGTCCTCGGCCTGCTGCTCACCGTCTATTTCTTTGCCGCGACTCCAGCGCTGAATTCACTGATCCGGATCGCCGAAAGCCAGGCCGATGCATTTGGCCTCGATGCCGCCAAAGAACCCGACGGTTTTGCCCGCGCCGCGATGCGGCTATCCGAATATCGCAAGATCGAACCTGGTCCGGTGGAGGAATTTCTGTTCTTCGATCACCCGTCCGGCCGGACCCGTGTGCGGATGTCGATGCAGTGGAAAGCGGATCACACGGCGAACCCGCAGATGATTACGCCCGAAGCGGGTTATCTCGACAAGTGAGCCATGTTCTGATCTTCGGTCTCGGCTACACCGCCTCGCGGATTGGAGAGGCCCTGCGCAAACATGGCTGGGTGGTCGAATCGACGGGCAGCGCGGGGACGCTTGATTTTGCCAATGGTTCGGCGGTGCGCGATGCTCTGACCCGCGCCAGCCATGTTCTTTCCTCTGTGCCTCCGGCCGATGAAAGCGATCCGGTGCTGGACCGATATGGTTTCGACATAACGCAGAACTGGACCGGCTATCTGTCTTCCACCGGCGTTTATGGCGATGCGGGCGGTGCGTGGGTTGATGAAAGCACGCCGACCGGCGGAGGGCGGCGCAGCGCGCGTGCTGAATGCGATGCACGGTGGCTGGGACGCGGGGCGCATGTGTTCCGCTTGCCCGGCATTTACGGACCGGGTCGCAGCGCGCTCGACCGTGTCCGGCAGGGTAAGGCCAACCGGATTGATCTGCCGGGCCAAGTGTTCAGCCGGGTGCATGTCGATGATATTGTCGATGGCGTTCTTGCCGGACTGGATGGTCCAGTGGGGGCCTATAATCTGGCCGACGATTTACCATGCAGCCAGAATACCGTCATCGAAGAAGCTTGCAGGCTGATCGGACGCGGTCCACCAGAACTGCAGACATTAGAGCAAGCCAATCTTTCACCGATGGCGATGGGCTTCTATGCTGAAAACCGCCGAGTTGCCAATGGCAAGGCAAAGCGGGTGCTCGGCTGGCAGGCAAACTATCCGACTTTCCGCGAGGGGCTGCGCAGTCTGCTTTAAGTTTTGCGCGCGCGCAGCGCCAAGACCATCCCAGCCAGCGCCAACACCGCGCCGCCAGCGGGCAACCATGACCATTGGTAGCCTTCGATAAAGGTCGAAATCAGCATCGCGATAATGATCACCGCCACGCTGTTATAGGCCGCGCGGCCCGCGCCGATCTGGCGCACGATGGTGTAATAAAGCGGGAAAGTAACCACCGACCCCGCAATGCCGAGATAGGCCGTCCCCGCCCAATATTGCCAGCGGTCAGGAAAAACAGGTGGCCCTGATGTGACCCACGCAAAGGCAAAATCGATGATCGTGCCGTACAGCATCGACCAAGCCAGCAGGCTGACCATCGGCAGCGATTTGCCGGTTTCATTGGCTTGCACCACATTGGCAATCGAAGCGCCGCAAATTCCGCCGATCGCCAGCAAAATGCCCAACCCGACATTGCCGCCCAAGGGCGATAATTGCGCCTCGTGCAGCAGCAACAGCGAAATTCCGCCAATCGCAACTAAGCTGCCGAGCAAAAAGCGCAGCGTCACCGGCTGCTTCAGAATGGCTTGGCCAAGCAAGGCATTGGGCACCATCAGCAATCCGAACATGATCGCGACCACGCCCGAAGTCAGATGCGCCTCTGCCCGGTAGACAAAGTTGAAATTGAGGCAAAACTGCGTGAGGCCGATAAACACCGCGAGCACATGGCCGGCGCGGCCCAAATTGAGGCTTTTACCCATGACCAGCGCGACGATGAACATCGCTGGGGTTGCCAAGGCAAACCGCCAAGTGATTGACCAACTGGCGGGTACGTCGGCGATCTGGCCGGTAATGACATACCACGTGCTGCCCCAGATCAGCGCGACCAGGGCAAAAGGAAGCGCAATCTGCGGGCGCAGCAGCGTGTGCGGATTTTCTTCGCTCATAGGGCGTTGATGGCTTTCGAAAGCGCAAGCGCGTGTTCTTGCGGCGTATTCCACGCTGTTACGAGTCGTGCGGCTTGATCGCCCCAGTCGTAAAATTCAAACCCTTGGCCGCGCAGCGCAGCCCGCTCCGCGGTTGTGCAGCGCAGGAAAATCTCGTTCGCTTCGACCGGGTGCATCAAGCGCTCACTCGCAGAGGCGGCGATTTCCTGCGCGGCTGCATTGGCGCTGCGGGCATTCTCCAGCCATACATCACCATCAAGCATCGCCAACAATTGCGCGGCGAGGTAGCGGCCTTTGCTCTGTAAATGGCCCGCACGTTTGCGGCGGTAGCGCGCCACATCGGCCAGCGCGGGCTCAAAAAACACCATGGCTTCTGCGCCCATTCCGCCATTTTTAACAAAGCCGAAACTGAGCGCGTCGACCGGACCTGCGGTGTCGGCAGCGGAACCACCCAGAAAAGCGCAGGCATTGGCAAAACGGGCGCCGTCCATATGCAGCCCCAGCCCTCGTTCGCGTGCCAGTTCGGCAATCGCCGCCAGTTCCCCGGGGCGATAGCAGCACCCATATTCGCTCGCTTGCGTGATCGAGATCGCATGCGGCTGTACCTGATGTACGTCGTCGCGGATCGGATCGATTACCGCGCGGATTGCATCGGGCGTCAATTTGGCGCTTTCGCCTTCCGCCAGCAGCAGTTTTGCACCGTGGAGGTAGAACCCCGGCGCACCGCCTTCGTCCATCTCGATATGGGCTTCGCGGTGACACACGATGCCGCCGTGCGGCTGAACCATGGCCGACAAGGCGAGGCAATTGGCAGCGGTTCCCGTTGCCACCCACAACACCGCGCATTCGCGCCCGAACACATCGGCAAATGCCGCATCAAGCCGCTGCGACACCGCGTCACCATCATAGGGCGAATCGGGCGAATCGGCGGCTTTCATCGCATCCCAAAGTTTGGGATGGACCGATGCAGCATTGTCAGACAGAAATTGCATGGGAACGCCTGTAAAGCGCGGCGCGTTAAGCGCAAGAAGGAGAAATTGATGTGAGCACAGGCATTAACCCCCAAGACCTTACTATCACCCGGCGCGAAAAGGGCGATTCAGGCGAATATCGCGCGCGGGTCGAAGGAAGCGATGCAGTGGGCAGACTGACCTGGGTAAAGCGCGGCGATGCGCGGGTGGCCGAACATACAATAGTCCCCAAGGCGATTGGCGGGCGCGGCATCGCCGGACATCTGGTGGACGCCTTGGTCAAGGATGCGCGCGAACAGGGTTTCAAAATCGTCCCGCAATGTTCCTATGTCGCACGGAAATTCGAACAGAATCCTGATTGGCAGGATTTGCTCGTCTAGGGCTTGGATCTAACCGGCGAGCTCCGAAAAATCGGTCTGGCTGACACTGGCAAGGATGGCGCGGCGCAATTCATGCGCCCGTTCCAACGGCAAACCTTCGCAGGACAAAGTGCCGCCAGCCAGTCCCAAACGCAGCGATGCGTAGCCGCGCCGCCGCGCAATCGGCCCCCGCGCGATTTCGACCGATTGCAGCTTTACCCGCGATGCGACATCAAGCTTGGGTGACAGCCAGCCTCGTTTGACGAACAGAAAATGTGCGTCGCAGGCATTCAGATCATAGTGCCATAAATGGAGCTGCCGTGCCGCGAAAACCAGCCCCACGCCCATCGGTATGAGCGCCAAAGCGGGCGAAGCCGCTTCATTGGCTGCCAGCACAATTCCTGCAAATATCGCAATCACAGCGAACAGGCCGCCAACAATCAGTGCTTTGTCGGTCCGGTATTTCCGGCTCCCGCGCTGCCAGTCGTATCCTGCCTCGGGATCGATCGCGAAGGAGGCGGCGCGTGCGATCGGGTCAAGCTCAGCCATAGTTCCGAACGGTGCGACATCATGACTGGCCGAGCCGCTATCCTGCGCGAGACTGACGAATTTCAAGCCAAACCAGCCGAACCGGCGGCGCAGGAAGCCGGTAGACATTTTCACTGCCTGAACCCGGTGAACTGGCATGACTACATCGGTTCGCGTCAGCAACCCGCGGCGGCGGCGGAAGCCCTTTTCGGTCCGCTCGAGCACAAAGCCCCAGTCGCGCAGAACCGTTCGCACCAGTCCGGTGGCCGATCCGACCACGACAAAAGTAAGCGCGCCCGCGATGATCCCGATGATCTGCGCCCCGGCACCCAGGCCCGCGATCCAGCTTCCCGGCCCCGATAGCGAGTCAGACCAGAACGCAGCTTCCCACCACTGGATACCGATGATGCTGTCGGCATATTGGAAAAGGCCCGCCAGAACGGCAAAGGCAGCGAGCGAGAATTCGAAAAAGCCGAAGGTGACCAGCCGCTTGGTATCCATCGCGAACAGCACATCGGACGGCGCAATCTCTTCGGATATATCGTTGGCCGTGGCGGCCACACCGTCTTTGCGCGCCTTGATCA
The DNA here is from genome assembly GCA_049289475.1 of Pontixanthobacter sp. Classification (GTDB taxonomy): domain Bacteria; phylum Pseudomonadota; class Alphaproteobacteria; order Sphingomonadales; family Sphingomonadaceae; genus Pontixanthobacter. The sequence goes on from JBATLU010000261.1 coordinate 15,693, forward strand.
CTTCGCGCAGCCGCTCCCCTTCGGCTTCGGACAGATAACTCAGCGCGAGGTCGTCCCCGCCGCCAGCTCCGGTCTCAAATTTGACCTGCACCAGACCGAACAACCGGGGGATCAGGCTTTGTTCGAGGCTGACATCCTGTATCCGCTCAAACGGCACCGAGCGCGCCGCACGCGACAATATACCGCTTTCGACACGGATATCTTCCTCGCCGACCATGTAAGTCAGGCGGCTCCACTGGAGGTAGGACGCCGCCGCCGAAAAACCCGCAATCGCCAGCCCGATAGCGAGTGCCGCCAATATCGCCCACGGCTCATCGCGCATCGAAATGAACACAAACACCATTGGCACGAGCGAATTTTGCAATCCCGCGACGGCCTTGACCGCAAAGCTGAGCGGATTGGTGCGAAGCGCTTGCCCCGCAATTCCGCTCTCAGCGGCGACAGGCGCCTGATCGGCCAACCCGCTCACAGCGTCTCGCGTTTGATATGCGCGCGGATGGTCTCGCGCATCGCCATCGCATCATCATTTCCCAATCCGGGCAAATGGACCGAGGCATTGTGCGTACCTGCCGTATGCACCGTCAGTGTGGCGATGCCATAGGCGCGCTGCAGCGGTCCTTGGTTGACATCGATATGCTGCACCCGCCCGAATGGCACAACCGTATCCGAATGGAACATGATCCCGCGAACGACCCTGAGCCGGTCTGCGCTCATCGCATAGCCGCGCGCATGATAGCGCCGCAAAGGGACCCGCAAAATCAGGAAACCGGCAGCCAGCACAACCGGGATCACAAACACGCCGAACGGCACTATCTGTGCGGTTTCCAGAATGATCGACCCGATCACAAAGGGCAGCGCAAACAGCATCGCGGAAATCCGCGTTACCTTCACATGATTGGGGTGGAGCGCGGTCAGCGCGTCATCGGTCTCATCCATGGCCCGATGCATGAATACAACGTCGCCAAATGGCAAGAGCGGTGTAGGCTGCGCTTGATAACACCCGCCAGATTGCCATTGGTTTAAGGGTTGCACTTGGCTGCGGATCCATCTGGCTGTCCGTAACCGCTCTGTTGGGTGCCCATGTTGAAGAGCAATATCACGAGGGACTGGAGGTCCAACTTAGGGAACTCTCGCGCCTGACAGTGCTCACGGCGGAGGGTGTTCCAAGCTGGAACGCGCGCTTTCCGACCCGCTTTACGAATTGCCGCTGTCTGGGTACCACTGGCAAGTCACGAGGGACGGGCAGCCGACGTTGCGATCGCAATCCATGTCAAAGTGTGCGCTGTACAAGCGCATTGGTTTGGACCGCGTTTCTTAGGGCTCAGACGCCGCGAGAACCCTAGCATCCAAACCGGAATGCTGCATGATCCGGATGGCAGCTCTGACGGCCATAAACGGGTGACGAAGCCGCGGCACTTTACCGATAATTAACCATCTTAACTGAAGAGGAGACCAGACATTTCGTAAAACGAGAATTTGGGCATGGTCACTGAACGAATACAAGAGCTTGGCGGTCCCAAATTGTCCGTTGTTGTGCCTTGCTACGATGAACAAGATGGTCTTGCCGAGCTACATCGGCGTGTTAGCGCCGCCGCGCAGAGCGCGGTCGGTGACGATTATGAATTTATTTTCGTGAATGACGGGTCAAAGGACAACACTTGGTCCGCGATGCAAGACCTTGCTCAGCGCGACCGCGCTGTGGTTTGCGTCAATCTCGCGCGCAACCATGGCCACCAATTGGCGCTTACAGCGGGGCTTTCGATTTCCAAGGGACAGCGCGTCTTCGTGCTTGATGCTGACCTGCAAGATCCGCCCGAACTTTTGGGCCAGATGATGGACCAAATGGATCAAGGGCACGATGTTGTTTACGGCAAACGCGTAAGCCGCGATGGCGAAACAATCTTCAAACGCGCATCGGCAAGCATATTCTACCGCTTGCTTCACCGGATGGCCGACGTCGAGATTCCCCGCGATACCGGCGATTTTCGCTTGATGAGCAGGCGCGTGGTCGATGTTCTCAACGCGATGCCGGAAAAACACCGGTTTATCCGAGGCATGGTTGCCTGGATCGGATTTCGCCAAACCGCGATAGAATACCAGCGCGACCGCCGATTTGCGGGTTCGACAAATTACCCTCTCCCCAAGATGATCCGTCTCGCCACCGACGCGATCACCGGGTTCTCTACCTATCCTTTGCGTCTCGCGACATTCGCCGGGTTCGGATTAGGACTTCTCGGAATTTTCGCCTTGTTGGGCGTTATCGGCGCTTGGGCAACTGGCTATACGATCAAGGGCTGGGCAAGTTTGGCGGTTCTGGTCTTGATGATCGGAAGCATCCAGATGATCATGCTGGGCATCTTCGGCGAATATATCGGCAGAATGTACATGCAGTCTAAGGAACGGCCGCTGTTCATGATCGACACAATCATCACCGGCGAACGTCAGCGCGAAAGACTGTCCCCCGCATTGGAAATGCAGGACCGGATAAGGAAGGCGATGAATGGCTGACGCTGTTTCAGAATTCGATGCTGTTGCCGAAGATTACGAAGATCAGCACGCATCGTCGATCCGCTTTAGCGGGGAAGAAACCGGCTTTTTTGCTGAGCAGAAAGCGGCGTCGGTGGCCGAGCAATTGCACCGCGCGGGCAAGCCGCACCCCGGAACTATTCTGGATTTCGGTGCGGGAACGGGCAATTCGGTTGGCCCGTTGCAATCCGAATTTCCTGAATCAGCGATAACTTGTCTTGATGTATCGCAGCGTTCGCTTCAAATCTGTGCTGAGCGGACCGGCGGCAGCGTGGAAACCATGGTGTTCGATGGCGAGAGAATTGAGGCCGCGGACAAGCAATTTGAGCTTGTCTTCACCGCCTGCGTTTTCCATCATATCGAACATGAGCATCATATACGCCTCCTGCGCGAATTGCGCAGAACGCTAGGTTCGGGCGGGAATATGTTCCTGTTCGAGCATAACCCTTGGAACCCGCTCACCAGATTGGCCGTCGCTCGATGCCCGTTCGATGAGAACGCGGTTCTGATTTCCGCACCGGTCATGCGGCAGCGCTTTTTAAGTGCCGGATTTTCGACCGCAACAATTCAATATGGCGTCTTTTTTCCGCGCTTTCTGGCGTGGCTGCGACCGTTCGAGAAATATCTGGGCTGGCTACCGATGGGCGCCCAATATTCGATCCGTGCCACGGTCAGCTAAGATGAATATGGCATTCTTGCGCTTCGGTGTGACCGGCCTGGTCAATACCGCTATCGGCTATAGCGTTATTCTGGCGGCCCTATGGGCAGGCTATGGCGATTATGTGGCCAATGCGCTCGGCTATACTACGGGCTTGGTGACCGGCTTCTTGTTGAACCGGAATTGGGTCTTTGGTGCCTCGATAGCAGCAGAAAAGAAGTCGCAGGCGCTGCGTTATGTCGCCGCATTTCTTGCCGCTTACGCGCTTAATTTGACCATACTCTACCTGTTCCGCGGTGTCGGCCTCGTCGACTCTCCGCTAGCCCAGCTCTGTGCAATGGGCGGCTACACCATTGCCTTCTTTCTCGCTTGCAGACATTTCGTGTTCGCGGAGCGAGCGCCGACCATGCCATTGTCGCTCCCTGCCAGCTGGCCCGGCTATGCGATGGCCGGGATCGGCATTGCTGCGGCCTTGTTGTCGACATTTCTACCTCTGACGCACGATGTGATGTGGCAGTTGTGGATCGCCCGGCAGACCGCCGGCGGCCAGCAACTCTATACCGATATCGTCGAGCTCAATCCGCCATTGTGGTTCTGGATGGGGTCGGCAGTCCACTATGCCGCGGGCTTTCTGGGGCTTAAGACTACGGCGCTGCTGTCGATGATTCTGACTGGCCTTGCCTGCGCCTCAGCCTGGTTAAGCTGCCGCTTGCTGCCGCCCTTGGACAATCAGCGCCGCTTTGTCTTTATGCTGTTCGTATTTTTGGTCCTTACGATCATGCCGCTTTATGACTTTGGTCAACGCGAACATATCGCGCTGATCGGAGCCGTGCCATACGCGCTGCTTCTGGCGCAGCGCGCAGAAGGAAAACGCCCTGCAATCGGGCTGGTCATCGCTGCAAGTTTGTTGGGGGCGATGGCCTTCGCGCTGAAGCATTATTTCATTGTCGTGCCGGTACTGCTGGAGGGGCTGCTGTTCGCCATCCAGCGCGGCAAATATCGCCCGCTGCGGATTGAAACCCTGTGCCTTGGTATCGTCGCAGTGGCCTATGCAGCCGCTGTATTCACCTTCACGCCAAGCTTCATCACTGACATCGTTCCGATGGTTGCTCTCGCCTATCACGGATACGAACGGCCGATGATCGAGCAGTTTGACGAACCTGCGCAGATATTCTGGCTTGCTGCGATATTTTGCTATGTGAAATTCGGCCGGTTTTCGACCCGGCTGATGTCGCCCCGGCAAGCGGTGCTTCTGCTGTCGGCAGCGGGTTTCCTGTTTGCATATTTGGCGCAGCAAAAGGGCTGGCAATATCACGCGATTCCCGTGACCGGATTTGCTGCAATCGCTTTGTTTGATGCCTTTTTGATGCGCAAACCATTATCGGCTGTAAATTTGAACAAGAACCGGCTCGCCGCAGGGGTTTGTGCACTCTCGATTGCGATCGGTTTGGGGATCGGGCCATATTACAATGGGAAATATGACGAGGCCAAAGTTCATTTCGATGGTTTGCCAAAGGGTAACGCATTGTTATTCCTGACCCACGCGCCGACCGATGCGTGGCCGATGACCGAACAATACGACCAGCAATGGATTTCGCGGTATTTCGCCTTCTGGCAATTGCCGGCAATCATCAAATCCGATCCGCAGGATAAAGATTATGACCAGCTGCAACGGCTGGGCGGCCAAATTGTTCGCGAAACAATCAATGATTTTCTCTGTCATGTCCCCCAAAGGATAATTGTCAGAAGGTCCCCTTCGGGAGGGGGCGCAGACGGACACGTCTATTCGGAGATGTTCCTTAACGATCCCGAATTCTCAAAGTTGATGAGCAATTATGAGCGGGTCTTGGTTACGACCAATTTTGCCAGCTATGATCGTAAACCGAACACGCACTTCCGCGCAGGCACCGGCTGCCGCGCAATCATCGCCCAATGAAAAGGCGATGGTGGCCCTGAAAGAGAGGGCGGTGAGTTATACAACATAGGTATACTGACCCCGTAATTCCGCGCTGGGCGACCCCGCACGGCTGGAAGATGTGCTAGAGGCGATGGGCTAGGACTTGGCGGCCTATGATGTGATGGACTATGATGTGTGCAAGGGGCGGCCTATGCACCGCCCCTTGC
>JBATLU010000262.1:0-7918 GCA_049289475.1 Pontixanthobacter sp.
GTGCAGGTGTCTTCGTCGACGCCATACCGGGTGCGCACAACCGTCTTGCCCTCCGCCAGATGTTTCGCGCGGATCGGCCTTATGCGGCGCTGGCGTTCGAGCTGGCATTCGCCTTCGGCGATGATGACCTTCAGCCCGACCTGTGTCGTCGTGAAGGCCTCGCGCAGCGTGTCGCGCACCTGCGCCACGCGGTAGTTGTGCACCGTCTTCAGCCACTTCACGCCCAGGCCCTTGAGCGTGTTCTCGATCGTCAGCTCGCCGCTGGTGGCGCTGCTGCCTTCGGCGATGCGGCGCGATTCGGCGAGCGGCGTCGAGATCGTCTCCTGCGTGCCGGTGGCCGAGGTGTAGCCGTTCTTCATGACCACCAGCACCGCGTCGCCGCCATTGAGCAGTGCCGACGACACACCCGACAGCAAGCCGTTGTGCCAGAAGCCGCCGTCACCCATGATTGCGATGGGCCGCTTTCCCGCCTTGACGTTGAACGCTGCGATCGACGCAGGCCCCAGGCCAAAGCCCATGGTCGTGGCACCGATATTAAAGGGGGGAAGAATCGAGAAGAGATGGCAACCGATATCGGCCGCGACATGGTGCTTGCCCAGATCCTGCTCGACCAGTTTCATCGCCGCGAAGATGGGGCGTTCGGGACAGCCGGTACACAGGCCCGGAGGCCTTGCCGGAACCACCTCTTCAAGCTTGCGCACCGCCTCGTTCGCCAAAGCCGTGCTCGCATCGGGGAGCGGCGGGCGATTGCCTAGCAGATTCGGCGCGTGCACATCGAGAAACGAGCCGATCGCGTCAGTTATGCGCTTTGCGGTGTAGTCTCCGCCCATGGGCAGCAGTCCTTTGCCGGCAACAGCGGTATCGATGCGCTTGCGTCGCAGTACCGTGTTGAGCGCCTGCTCAAGATAATCGGGCTGACCTTCCTCGACCATTAGTACCGCTGACTTGCCGCGGCAGAATTCCTCGATTTCGGAATCTATCATCGGATAGGTCACGTTCATCACGTACAACGGAATCCGGGTCTGGCCATATGCATCAGACAGACCCAGGTACTGCAAGGCGCGAATGACATTGTTGTACATGCCGCCCTGAAGGATGATCCCAACCGGTTCGCCGCCCGGCCCAAGAAACTCGTTTAGCTTGCGTTCGGCAATGAACTTTATCGCCTGGGGAAGCCGCTTGCCGATTTTCTCGACCTCATGCTCATAGGCTGCGGGGGGAAGCACGATCCGGTCCAGATCACGCCGGGGGTTTTCCAGTGCATCGGTCAATGTAAAGCCGGGTCGGACATTGTCCTTGCAGGTAAAGTTGCCGTGCATATGGCACGCGCGCACCCGCACCTCGAGCATGACCGGGGTGTTGGATGCCTCGGACAGGTCAAAGCCCTGTTCAATCAGCCTGACCAGGCATTCATGTTGGGGTCTGGGATCAAGCAGCCACATTTGCGATTTCATCGCGAAAGCATGCGTGCGCTCCTGCATGATGGATGAGCCCTCGCCGTAGTCCTCGCCCACAATCACCATCACACCGCCAGTGACACCGCCCGAAGCCAGGTTCGCAAGCGCGTCGGACGCGACATTGGTTCCCACCGTGGACTTCCAGGCAACGGCACCGCGAAGCGGATACATAACCGAAGCCGAAAGCATCGCTGCTGCCGTCGCCTCATTTGCGGAACTCTGAAAGACCACACCCAACTCATCGAGCAGGTCGTTGGCATCGGCCAGAACATCCATCAGATGTGAAATCGGCGAGCCTTGGTAGCCTCCAACATAGGAAACACCCGACTGCAACAGTGCCTTGGTGATCGCCAGGATACCCTCACCGCGAAAGGTATCCCCATCCCCGAGACGTAGTTCCTCGATCTCCTTGGCAAACGAGCGCTCGGCCATCCCCAACCTTTCAATTTTTTATCTGCATTTGCCTATATTAATAGCTTAACTATTTTGAGATGCAAGCCAGCACTACCCTATTGTTTAGCTCGGGCGGTCAACGTCGAGCGCCGATTCCGGCCAGAACGCGCGAGAACCAGGGAGCCCGCCTGAAATCAAAAAACTGCAACCCGATGCGGCAAAATCCACATGCCGGGCCGGTACGCGGTCAGCCGCTGCCCACCCTACGGTGCGCCACGACACCTGACGCAGCGTAAAAGCAGATGGCAATGGCCTTGCAAAAAATACGCAAAATTTTCGAGATTCCCGCAAAATCGCACGCGACACACGAGTGCCGACGTCACTACCATGTAATTTAAACAGGTGAGAGTTATATGCCAGATAAGAATCATAAAGATTTAGCCAATGCATCAGGATATCCTCTTTTTGATTTACGGGTGGAGGTGCTTGAGCCTGAAGCAGGGAAACGATTTATCTGCAAACATGTTGCCGGAGATTATTTTACAGTAACTGAAGATGACCTCATAACCATGGGCGATGGTGTAAGATTTTCCATGTACTCCCTTGCCGCTCTTATACCTTTTCTTTCAGCAAAGCAGCGTGATCTTCACGCCAACGACTGGATGATGACGGATGACATAATCGCCTGCACGGACCCGCATTGCGCCGGTCGCTTCCGGATCACGCGCGAGACACGGCGAATACACAGCCATTCGGAAAACTCAGCCGTTCCGCTTTAAGCGACCGCGCGTTATAAATGGATAACTGGAAACATTCATGACAGTTCCACGCCTTTCCTTACGTGAAGACTATTCAATTTCCCGCGTCATTAAGGGAAACTGGCAGATTGCCGACGATCACAGTTCCAGTGTCTGCGATAACGACGAAATGTATCAGCATATGGCAGCATTCGTCGATGCCGGTATAAACGTCTTTGACTGTGGAGATATTTACTACGGAGTTGAAGAGCGTATCGGCAATTTTATAGAACGTTTCAGGGCAGAACGCGGCGCAAGCAGCGCCAATGCCATCGCAGTGCACACCAAATTTATCCCGGCTTTCCTTCAAGAGGACGATCTTCGTAACCTCACCCGACAGCAGATCGAAGATTCTATCGACCGTTCCTTGCGGCGATTGAAGATCGAACGCCTCAACCTGGTACAGTTCCATTGGTGGCTCTATTCGATCGAAGGTAGCGTCGATGCCGCGCTTGTGCTGAAGGATCTGCAAAAAGCAGGAAAAATCCATCATATCGGGGTTACAAACTTCAACGTATCCGAGCTGTCGAAAATTGTTGATGCTGGTGTTGATGTTGTTTCCAATCAGGTTCAGTATTCAGTGACAGACGGCCGCCCCAAAAATGGTATGGCTGAATATTGCGCAAACAATAATATGCATATGCTGTGCTATGGATCGATGGGGGGCGGACTGATTGGCAGAAAATGGAAAGGTATTCCTGATCCCGGCAAACCCGCGTTCGAAAATGTCTCGCTTGACAAATATTATCGTATCGTCCGGGACTTCGGAGGCTGGGCCCTGTTCCAGGAACTACTGGAAGCCCTTGCCGACATTGCCGCCGCTCACGATGTCGCCATCCCGGTTGTCGCATCGCGCTATGTACTGGAACAGCCCTCGGTTGGCGCCGTCATCCAGGGTGCCCGACACGCCCGGCATCTGGCTGCCAATCTCAAGCTTTTCTCTTTCGAGTTTTCCGCCGAAGAAAAGCGCGCTGTAGAAAACATCCTGATGCGCGCCAAAGGCCCTGCGGGCGATTGCTATGACCTCGACCGGGACGAGAATCGCGATGCCGACGAGGATGTCTCAACCGAATATTTCGACGTCGAGGACGGGAAACTTATCATTCGCAGCCGCCCTCCTGTTGGGGTCGCGGTTCCCTATGGACACCATATCAAGCCATGACCACATTGCGCCCGCTGATCGGATATACGCAGCATTTCGAGGTCGCCGCAGGCGGCAGTATCGGTGCCCATGTGAGTGCGCCCTCGGGCTCGTTCGATGCGGCCTTGGTTCTCCTCAATCGCGATAGCAACAAGCGCAAACACATTCCCTCGATCATCGATGGCCAGCATCAGGGCGCTGAGCACCCCCTTCATGCGGGCAGCTACATGATGGTTCCGGCGGGGGTGAGTCCACCAGAAAATCCCCACATCCGGATATGGATATATCCAACGACACCCCAGGCGCCACACGACCGAGGCGTGCTGTGCTGGGGCGAAAATCAAGGAATTTTCCTAACCGCCGACGGACACGTTACACTCCGCTGGTCGGATACGATATTGACATCAGCGACGCCGGTTTCCCCGCAGCGCTGGTACTGCATTGAGGCAACCGGAACGGGCGCGACTCTCAGCCTGAAAGTTGAAACGCTCAACCAGACCTCCCCCGCTCCCTCGATCACGGGCAGTCTGCCCAAAAACCAATCCGCTGGAACAGTGAGTCTTGCCGGGTCATTCCGGATCGGCGCAATTGCGGATGCGCAGGCGAACACATCGGGCTTCGACGGGAAGATAGCAAAGCCGTCGATCTTCGATGGAGACAGACCCGTTGCGATCTGGGATTTCGCCCACGAGCCTTCCTCTGTCCATATCGCCGATCGCGGCCCGAACAGCCTGGACGGAGTGATCGTCCAGTCGCCAATGCGCGGGGTATCCGGCCCTTTCTGGTCGGGCAACGGCATCGGATGGAAGGACGAACCCGAAAATTTTGACGCAATCGCGTTTCACTCAGACGACCTGACCGACGCAGGCTGGCCGGAAGCTCTTCGTCTCGACGTACCCGATGACCTGCCCAGCGACGCCTACGGTATCGAGATCACCAGTGGCGAACAGAAGGATGTCATCCCGCTTTTCGTCACGCCGGCCGCTGGGCACGCCACGGCACCGCTGGCCTTCGTGGTTCCGACGTTCAGCTACCTCGCCTATTCCAACGAGCGCCATTGGTGGCCAAACCCCTATGTCGAGGAAATCGTGGGGCGTCCCGTGCACGAGATCGTCGCCCCGATTGAGGAGTGGGCAAAAACCCAGCAGCTCTTGAGCGCATATGACTATCACCGCGACGGCACCGGTTCAGCGCATGTCTCTCTCCGCCGCCCACTTGTGAACATGCGCGCAGCCTATCATCACCCAATGATCCGGGGGCCGCACCAGCTCAGCGCCGATCTTATAACGATCGAGTGGCTTCGCAGTATCGGCCAACCCTTTGATATCATAACCGATCATATGATTCACGATGGTGGAAGTGATGTTCTGAAACCGTACAGGGCAATCATGACCGGCAGCCATCCCGAATACGTCAGCAGCCAGATCTTTGATGCGTTTGAGGACTATATCGATACTCAGGGGCGGATCATCCACCTTGGTGGCAACGCATTTTATTTTGTAACCAATGCACTTCCCGAAGAGCCTCATGTACTTGAGATTAGGCGTGGTTTTGCAGGGACCATTCCTTGGCAGTCGGTTCCAGGTGAAGGCCGCCAAGCGGCCACCGGCGAAATGTCAGGGCTCTGGCGCTGGCGCAACCGCTCTGCTCACCAGCTTTTCGGAACCGGGACGGCTGCGGTCAGTTTCGGAGCGGGTTGTGGCTATCGCCGCGAGCAGGCCAGCTTCGATCCCAGGTTTGCCTGGATCTTCAATGGTATCAAGGAAAACGAGGTAAACGCACGGGGCGAGGTGATGGGCGGCGCGGCAGGGTTTGAAGTCGATGCCGCGCGGCACGATCTTGGCACGCCCACAGACACTACCGTTCTGGCAACCGCGGACGCCTTTGATCCCAGCCCGATCCTGTCGACTATTCCCATGGAAGACATCCTCACAACGGGAAGTCACGGCCAGTTGCACTCACAGATGACATATCGCCAGATGGACAATGGCGGGCACGTGTTCAGCGCGCCTTCCATTGCGTGGACAAGTTGCCTGATGGATCGTGGGGGTGACAATCCGGTTGCCACGCTGACCCGCAATGTCATCGACCGATTTACCGGTCCGGATGATCCCTGCACCGCATAATTCAGCATATATATCTTCATCGAAGATCTAACGTATTCATAACATCTATAATAATAATGATATTTTTATAATTAGGGCATTTATCATGGTGAGATCAGGAACTAATGTAGAAATATCCGGAATGCTGCTAACAGTAGTCGGCATGCAGGTTTTCATTCTGCAACCGGGACTCATCACTATCCTCGTGAGCAATGGCGGGCTGACCGAAACCATGGCCGGCTATGCATCGTCGGCCGATATATTCGGAATCGCAATCGCCACGATCGCGGCGGCAATCCTGAGCCACAAACTCAACTGGCGCTGGCTGGCAACGGGGGCGCTGGGACTGCTCGTTGCCGCTGATTTAGTTTCCGCCTGGTATTATGCTAGCAGTCTTTTCATACCCATCCGTATCATCGCCGGGCTTGGATCAGGCCTGCTGATCTCCCTTGGTTTCGCTATAACCGGCATGTCGGGAAACCCCGATCGGAGCTTCGGGATACTGATTGCCATTGTCATGCTTTTTGGCGCCGCCGGCCTCTATCTCATGCCTTGGCTGACTGAGATAGGAGGAGTTTCGCTGATTTATCTTATCCTGACCGGCGTGGCGGCGACCGGGCTTGTCGCGGTGCGCAACATTCCAGTTACGGGGCAGTCCGAAAATTCCAGCGCTGGCGCCAACGTGGGGACCGCTGGCGAAAGGCCGCAATCCCGCCGCAATGAAGCGATCGCGCTCTTGTGCGCAGTTTCCTGTTTTTACCTGGCTCAAGGCGCAATCTGGCCATTTTTCGGCCTGCTCGGCGCCAAGATGGGCATCGGGATCCAGGATGTAGCAAACGGCCTGACGGTCGGGCAGATTAGCGGCATCGCCGGTGCCTTCGCGGTCGCCGTCGGCCAAAAACTGGGGCATCGGTTCCTGACGGCGATCGGCGTAATCGGCTGCGTGTTTGCGCTATTCGGCCTCAACTACCAACTCGATGCCTATGCTTTTGGCGTCAATATCAAGATCTTCTATTTTGGAACAAACCTACTTACAGCGCTGCTGATGGCCATGGTCGCCGGGATTGATCCGACAGGACGCCTGGTGCAATCCGCCACCGCGATCCAAATGCTGGGAATCTCGGCGGGAACCGCGACTGCGACCACGTTGGTCGGGTTAGGCTATACCTATTCCAACTTGCTCGCGCTGGCTATTTCCCTATTCGTGCTGTGTGGGATCGCGATCGCACTCCAGTTTGTGATGCGGCGCCACCGCCCTGTTGCGATCCATACGTGATGCTGCAATTCGGTGCTGGCATACCAAAGCCGCATCGACCCGCTTGAACTTGCGCCAGCGGTGGAGCGCCAGCATTGATAGAGACGGGCGACGGATCGGAAGTTGGCAAGGTGGTCTGATTGTGCCGAGGCGACCGCAAGCGGCTTCAGGCGCTTAGCACTGCTCTGGCAGAAATGTGGGATGCGACAAAGCCCCGCTTGCATCGCCGCGGTTCGCGTGCGGGTCGCAGACAGACCGCCGCAGCGTATCCACGATATAGGGACCCAGAGCACCTGCTGGGCGAGGACGTCTGGCTCGTAAGCGAGCATTGCTCCTCCTGCGAGCGCAAGTACTATCTCTCTAACTTGCCCGCTAACACGCCGGCTAAGCAACTGGCCAATGCCATCAAGGCGCGCTGGGTCTGCGAACAGGCCCATCAGCAACTCAAGGAAACTCGGTCTCGACCACTTCGAAGGGTGATCATGGAAAGGCCTGCACCGACATGCGCTGATGTCCATGATCGCTCTCGCCTTCCTTCCGTCACTTCGGTTCAATCAGGCCAAAGGAGGGAAAGGAATTTAGGACCCGCCGCCGAAGCCGAGCCTGCTGGCGATCAGACAAGCCATCATTGATCGCCTCACAAGGCCGCCCAAGCTACGCTCCCACTGTGGACGCCACCCTAGCGCCCCTTCAAAACAATATCTGCCAAAGTAGCACGCCTTTCCTCCCCCGCGCCAAAAGTGTAAAAATTATGAAGTTGAAGGATATAC
>JBATLU010000263.1:0-4261 GCA_049289475.1 Pontixanthobacter sp.
GTGCAGCAGAACAAATCCTGCAAGCGCTCGGCCTCCCCTATCGCAAGATGCTGCTCTGTACCGGTGACATGGGTTTCGGTGCGCGTAAGACCTATGACCTAGAAGTGTGGTTACCTGGGCAAGGTGCATATCGCGAGATTTCCTCCTGCTCCAATTGCGGTGACTTTCAGGCGCGGCGGATGAACACGCGTTACCGGCCAGATGGGGAGAAAAAAACCGAGTTTCCGCATACGCTGAACGGATCGGGCCTCGCGGTCGGGCGGACGCTGGTGGCGGTTTTGGAAAACTACCAACAGGCTGATGGCAGCGTGACCGTGCCCGATGTGCTAAAACCCTATATGGGCGGAATCGAAACACTGACACCGGAGAGCTGATGCGCATCCTGCTGACCAATGATGATGGTATTTTTGCTCCGGGCCTGAAAGTGCTGGAGGAAATCGCCGCGCAGTTCAGCGATGATGTTTGGATTTGCGCGCCGCATGAAGAACAATCGGGCGCCGGCCATTCGCTCTCACTCAACGCACCAGTTCGCTTGCACACGCACGGACCGCGCCGGTATTCGGTCACCGGAACACCCACCGATGCTGTCACTCTGGGACTGCGCACCGTCTTGGACAGTCCGCCCGATCTGATCCTGTCCGGGGTCAATCGCGGGGCCAATTTGGGCGATGACGTAACCTATTCGGGCACGGTTTCAGCAGCCATAGAGGGCGCGTTGGCGGGAATTAGGTCAATCGCGCTCAGTCAGGTTTTTGATCGCAAGGCAGAGCATGAAATCTTTGACACAGCCCGCCAATGGGGCGCAAAGGCGATTGCGCCACTTCTCGACACACCGCTGCCGCCGCGCACTTTGGTCAATGTGAATTTCCCGCCGTTATCAGGCGCGGATGTCTTAGGAATCCGCGCAGTGCGTCAGGGTTTCCACGATTATTCGCGCGGATCGGTGGTCGAAGGGCGCGATCCGCGCGGATTGCCCTATTACTGGTTCGGCTTGCATGCGATCGAACACACGCTCGATCACGGAACCGATCTGGAGGCGATCGGTGACGGGTTCGTCTCGGTCACGCCCTTGCAATTGGACCTTACCCATCACGCGTCGCTTGAATCTTTGGCTGGGAGATATGCAACATGAAACGGTTTGCCGTACAATTGGCTTTGGTTGCAATGGCCCCTTTATTGCTCGCCGCAGGAGAGCCATCGGTTGAAACCGAGCACAAGGTTGAAGCGGGCGAAACACTTGGCGGAATTGCCAGCCGCGCCAAAGTCCCCACAGCCGTTATCGCGGCCGCCAACGGCCTTTCTGAGCCCTATGATGTTCGTGAAGGTCAAATCCTGCAGATACCGCGCCAGCGCGTTCACCTCGTTCAAGAGGGGGATACTGGATTCGGCATAGCGCAGAAATACGGGGTGCCCTTCGCCAATATCGCTGTCGCAAACGGTCTACAGGAACCCTATTCCGTCACCCCCGGTCAGCGGCTGATTATTCCGGCGGTGCTCAAGCCGGTCGCGGTCGAGCAGCAACAAGTCCGCACCGAACCCTATTTCCGCTGGCCGCATGATGGCCGTATATCGTTCGGCTTTGCCTTGCGCCCCGATGGCGGCGGTCATGATGGTCTCGATTTTGATGCCAAGCTGGGTGACATGGTGCGCGCGTCTTCATCGGGAACAGTTGTTTTTGCCGATGAAGAGCCCAAGCGCTTTGGCCGGTTGGTGGTTATCGATCACGGCAATGGCTGGCGCACACGCTATGGCCATTTGCAGCGGATCACAGTGAAGCTGGGCGATGTCGTCAAGACCGGCGAGCGGATCGGAACCGCCGGACAAGCCGGTGTTGCAACCCGTCCCGAACTGCATTTTGAAATCATGAAAGATAACAAGCGGATTGACCCGAAGACCAAGCTCCCGCAACGCTAGTTTACAATGAGTCTATCTGGCAACAATTCCCGCCCGCATGCAGGCCGAGAACGTATGCGCGCAACGAACTTCAAGCCGCTCCGCCGCGCGGTCAAAGTACCGGTGTGGGGTGATCTGGGAATCCGTATAGGGCTCGCGCTGTTCCTTCTGGGCATCGTTGTCATTATCCATTATTGGGACCGCGACGGTCTGGTCGACAATTTCGACGGCGAGGTAAGCTTTCTCGATGTCGTCTATTTCACCATGATTTCGGTAACCACCACCGGCTTTGGCGACATCGCTCCGGTCAGCGACAGGGCGCGCATGGTGGAGGCAATCATCGTCACCCCGATCCGCTTTGCAGTGTTCTTCATTTTTGTCGGCACCGCATATAATTTCATTATCAAACGCAGCTGGGAGAAGTTTCGCATGGCGCGCATTCAGAAGAAGCTGTCGAACCATATTGTGGTGCTGGGATACGGCGTCTCGGGTTCGGAATCGGTCAATGAATTGATCCAGCGCGGCACCGATCCGAGTGCAATCGTGGTCATCGACCCGACTGAGGACCGCTTGGTCGAGGCCGAAAAACTGGGCTGCAACGTGCTCGCCGCAGATGCGACGCGCGACGAGACGCTGGAAGCGGTGCGTATATCCAAGGCGAGAAACGTACTCGTGTCGGCGGGGCGCGACGACACTTCGATCCTGATCGTTCTGACTGTCCGCCACCTGGCGCCGGATGTTCCGATCAGTGTGGTTGTGCGCGCGGATGACAATGAATTTCTTGCCCGGCAGGCAGGGGCCAACAATGTCATTAATCCGGTCCGCTTTACTGGTCTGTTGCTGGCCGGTTCCGCCAAGGGTGCTCATATTGCCGACTATCTTGCCGACCTCGCATCGGTGACAGGCCGTGTTCAACTGGTCGAGCGGGAGATTACTGCCGAGGAATGCGGCGCCTCGATTGAAACGCTCGGCTCTGGCGGGCGCGGCCTACGCGTCTATCGTGGCGGCGAAGTGCTCGGTTTCTGGGAAGCCGAATGCCAGACTTTGCGGGAAGGTGATATTGTGGTCGAGATTGTCCCGACCGAAAATGGCGAACAGATCGGCGACGGACACAATGGCAAGCACCGCGGCTAAACCTAGCTAGCCGAGCAGCACAAACACGCCGCCCATCGCCGCCATGCCGACAATGAAATGGCCCGCGTCGATGGCAAACAGCTTGAGCGACTTGCGCTGGAACAGGTAGTTGATCCCCATGGCCGGCACCATGATCGTCGCGCCGAAACCGGTTGCCATCATCATGATCACATACGGCGCGGGATTGGTGCGAGCGATATTGTGGCCGAGCATCAGCGCGATCAGCAATTCGAGCAGAAAGCATAGCCCGAATATCAACGGCATATTCCCGCCTTTGAGCTGCGCGTCGCTCAGCCCCACCTCTCGTTGCCACGCCTTACTGAACAGGAAACTATACCATACAGCGCCAACCGCGAAGAAGGCCAGCGCCCCCAGAAACACGGCCAGAAAATTGACATTACCCATCGCGAATTCCTCTCGTCCCGACGCCCAATCTGGTTTCTGTAGCGCAAATGCCCGAACGGGTGTAGGGGGCCGCGTAATCATGAACACCACTTCTATCCCTGATGCCAAGAAAATCGGCATGGTTTCGCTCGGCTGCCCCAAGGCTTTGGTCGATTCCGAGCGTATTCTCACGCGCCTTCGGGCCGACGGTTACGCCATGTCTCCCGATTATGCCGGCGCCGACGTGGTGCTGGTCAACACTTGCGGCTTTCTCGACAGCGCGAAGGAGGAGAGCCTCCAGGCGATTGGCGAGGCTATCGCAGAGAACGGCCGCGTGATCGTGACCGGCTGCATGGGCGAGGAAGCCGACGCAATCCGCGCCGCGCACCCCCAAGTCCTCGCCATCACCGGCGCGCATCAATATGAGCAGGTGGTCGAGGCCGTCCACCTCCATGCGCCGCCATCGCAAGGGCCGTTTGTCGATCTGATCCCGCAACCCTCGGACATCGACATCAAGCTCACCCCGCGCCATTACAGCTATCTCAAGATCAGCGAAGGCTGCAACCACTCCTGCGCCTTCTGCATCATCCCCGACTTGCGCGGGAAGCTGGCCAGCCGCCGGATCGACGCGGTCCTGCGCGAGGCGGAGAAGCTGGTCGCCGCGGGCACCAAGGAACTGCTGGTTATCAGCCAGGACACCTCGGCTTACGGCGTCGATACACGCCACGAAAGCCGCGACTGGAAGGGGAACCCCGTCCGCGCGCATATGACCGACCTCGCCCGCGAGCTGGGCCAGCTCCGCACGCCGGAGGGCCAAACCCCGTGGACGCGGCTCCATTATGTCTACCCC
>JBATLU010000264.1:0-6548 GCA_049289475.1 Pontixanthobacter sp.
GAGGGCGCGTTCGCCCGCGCGATCCTGCCCGGTGCTGCCACTGCCGAGGCGTATAGTCTCAAGAGCAAGAAGCTTGGCACGCTGACTTTGGCGGACGAGCGCGGATTGTTCGAGGGCAAAGTCAAGGGCAAGCGCCAGCCGGTCAAATATCGCTGCACAAGCGGTTCGCATGAATGGTGGGTCACAGACCCTTACAGCTTCGGTCCCGTGCTTGGCCCGATGGACGACTTCCTGATTGCCGAGGGGACGCATCTTCGCCTGTTCGACAAGATGGGCGCGCATCTGATCGAACATGAAGGCGCCAGCGGCGTGCATTTTGCGGTATGGGCACCCAACGCCAGCCATGTCTCACTGGTCGGCGATTTCAATGATTGGGACGGCAGCCGCCACCCGCTGCGCAAACGGCTCGACATCGGCGTGTGGGAAATTTTCCTGCCCGAAATCGGCGCAGGCCGCGCATATAAATACCGCATTGTCGGACCCGACGGCACAGTACTGCCGCTCAAGGCCGACCCCTATGCTTTTGCAGCTGAGCTACGCCCAAAGACCGCCTCGCTCACTTGCGACCCGGGCAAGCCTGACTGGGGCGACGCCGCCCACCGCGCGCATTGGGCCTCTGTGGATGCGCGGCGCGAACCGATTTCAGTGTATGAGGTTCACCCCGGATCGTGGGAGAGGGACGAGAACGGCTGGTTCCTGAGCTGGGACGCCTTGGCAGAACGGCTAATCCCTTATGTTTCGGATATGGGATTTACCCATATCGAATTCCTGCCGGTATCTGAGCATCCCTATGACCCGAGCTGGGGCTATCAAACCACTGGCCTTTATGCGCCTTCTGCACGGTTTGGCGGACCTGATGGTTTCGCGCGCTTTGTCGACGGCGCGCACCGCGCGGGCATTTCGGTGTTGATTGATTGGGTTCCAGCGCATTTCCCGGTCGATGATCACGGCCTTGCCCTGTTTGACGGCACCGCGCTCTACGAACACGAAGATCCCAAGCTCGGCTTCCATCCCGACTGGAACACCGCGATTTACAATTTCGGGCGTAAGGAAGTCGCGAGCTTTCTGGTCAATAACGCGCTGTTCTGGGCTGAACATTATCATGTCGACGGACTGCGCGTCGATGCCGTCGCCTCCATGCTCTACCGCGATTACAGCCGCGAGGACGGCGAATGGATCCCAAATGAACAAGGTGGGCGCGAGAATTGGGAAGCGGTCGCGCTGCTGCGCGCCATGAACCGTGCGCTCTATGCCAGCCACGCGGGAATTATGACGATTGCCGAGGAGTCGACCTCGTGGCCCGGCGTGTCGCAGCCCGCCCATGGTGATGCGCCCGGCTCGACCGCGCTCGGCTTCGGGTTCAAATGGAACATGGGTTTCATGCACGATACGCTACAATATATGGCGCGCGATCCGATCCACCGGCAATATCATCATGACGAGATTACCTTTGGTCTGGTCTATGCCTTCAGCGAGAATTTCGTCCTGCCGCTGAGCCATGACGAAGTGGTCCACGGCAAGGGATCGCTGCTGACCAAGATGAGCGGCGATGATTGGCAGAAATTTGCCAATCTACGGACCTATTACGGAATGATGTGGGGCTATCCGGGCAAGAAGCTGCTGTTCATGGGGCAGGAATTTGCCCAGCGGCGCGAATGGTCGGAAGAACGCGCGCTCGATTGGGATTTGCGCTGTTCGCCCATGCACGAAGGGGTCCGCAATCTGGTGCGCGACCTGAACCATCTCTACGCCGCCAAGCCCGCGTTGCACGCGCGCGACTGCGAAGGCGAAGGGTTTGAATGGCTGATCGCAGATGACCGGCAGAATTCGGTGTTTGCGTGGCTGCGCAAGGCGCCGGAAGCAAAACCGGTTGCGGTGATCAGCAATATGACCCCTGCGATGCACGATCATTACCGTCTGCCCTTACCGCATGACGGCGTATGGCGCGAGATACTCAACAGCGACAGCGAGACTTACGGCGGCAGCGGTAAAGGCAATCTGGGCACAGTCACAGCCACCGGCGGGACAGCGGAGATAGTCCTGCCCCCGCTGGCGACAATCATGCTCGAATGGGAAAAATAAAAAGGGAGAGGATACAATGAAAGAGACGAGGAAACAGCCGCTTGCACGCGATGCGATGGCCTATGTTTTGGCGGGCGGGCGCGGCAGCCGTTTGATGGAACTGACCGACAACCGCGCCAAGCCTGCGGTCTATTTCGGCGGTGTTTCTCGGATCGTCGATTTCGCCCTTTCCAACGCCATCAATTCGGGCATCCGCCGAATTGGTGTCGCGACCCAGTACAAGGCGCATTCGCTGATCCGCCATATGCAGCGCGCGTGGAATTTCATGCGGCCCGAACGCAACGAAAGTTTCGACATTCTGCCCGCATCGCAGCGCGTGTCGGAAAACCAGTGGTACGAAGGCACCGCCGATGCGGTGTTCCAAAACATCGACATTATCGCCAGCCACGCACCCAAATATATGGTCATTCTGGCGGGCGACCATGTGTACAAGATGGATTATGAATTGATGCTGCGCCAGCATGTCGATTCTGGCGCGGATGTGACCGTCGGCTGTCTGGTTGTGCCGCGGATGGAAGCCACCGGTTTCGGCGTGATGCACGTCGACAAAAAAGACCGGATTACCGCCTTTGTCGAAAAACCGGCTGATCCTCCCGGCATTCCCGGTGACCCCGGCATGGCGCTCGCATCGATGGGAATTTACGTCTTCAACACCGATTTCCTGTTCGAGGAACTGCGCCGCGACGCAGCCGACCCGAATTCCAGCCGCGATTTTGGCGGCGATATCATTCCCTATATCGTCAAACACGGCAAAGCGGTTGCCCACCGCTTCACCGATAGCTGCATCCGTGCAGCCGAGGAAATCGAGGAATACTGGCGCGATGTCGGCACGCTCGACGCCTATTTCGAAGCCAATCTCGATCTGACCGATGTTGTGCCTAAGCTGAATTTGTATGACCGTGACTGGCCGATCTGGACCGACCAGATTGTCGCAGCACCAGCCAAATTCGTCCATGATGAAGAGGGGCGGCGCGGACAGGCGATTTCCAGTCTGATCTCGCAGGATTGCATCGTGTCGGGTGCAACCGCGACCAGCAGCCTACTCTATACTGGCGTCAAAATGGGCAGTTTTTCCAGCGTTGAACGCGCGGTTATCCTGCCGCGCTGCAATATCGGGCGCGGTGCGCGGCTGACCAATGTCATCCTCGATTCGGGCGTGCGTATTCCCGAAGGCCTGATTGTGGGCGAAGATCCGGTGCTCGACGCGGCGCGTTTCCGCCGCAGCGAAAAGGGCGTGTGCCTCATCACCAAGAAAATGATCGAAAAACTGCAAAGCGAGTGAAGCCGTTGAAAGTCCTCTCGGTCGCTTCCGAAGCTGTACCGCTGGTCAAAACCGGCGGGCTCGCCGATGTTGTGGGCGCGCTGCCCGCCGCGCTGGCGCAGCACGATATTGCCATGACGACATTCTTGCCCGGCTATCCGGCAGTGATGGCCGCGATCGGCAAGGCAAAGCGGCTACATAAATGGGACGCGCTGCTGGGCGAACCGGCGCAGCTGCTGGGCACCAAAATCGGCAAGCATGATGTTCTGGTGCTCGATGCGCCTGGCTATTTCACACGCGAGGGCAATCCCTATACCGATGCAGCGGGCAAGGATTGGGGCGATAATTGGCGGCGATTTGCCGCATTCGGACGCGCAGCGGCCGATATCGCCAGCGGGGCGGTCAAGAAGCTCTCCTTCGATGTCCTCCATGCGCATGACTGGCAGGCGGCGATGTCGCTTGCCTATTTGCGCTATGCGCCGTTTAGGCCCGAACCGGCTGTGCCCGGCGTGATGACGATCCACAATATGGCGTTCCAGGGCTGGTACGATCCGCGTATTTTCGCCAGTCTCGAATTGCCCAAACAGGCTTGGTCGATTGACGGAGTTGAAACCTATGGCGGGGTCGGATTTCTCAAATCCGGACTGCAACTGGCCGATATGGTCACCACCGTCAGCCCGACCTATGCGCGCGAAATTATCCGGGCTGAATTCGGTATGGGGCTGGAAGGGCTGGTCGCGTCGCGCGGTGAGCGTGTGCGCGGTATCGTCAACGGCATTGATACCGATGAATGGAACCCGGCAGATGATCCGGCGCTTGCGGCAAATTATACCGCGCGCACTCTGGCCAAACGCAAAGCGAACAAGCGCGCGCTGGAGGAACATTTCGGCCTCGAAGCAGGCGATGGTCCGCTGTTTATCATGGTTACGCGGCTCACGTGGCAAAAGGGCGCGGATGTCGTTCCTGAGGTTCTCGACCATCTGGTCGGCAATGGCGGCAGGCTCGCCCTGCTCGGCTCCGGCGATGCCGAAATTGTCGATGCATTGACCAAAGGCGCGGCGCGGCATCCGGGCAAAGTCGGGCTGCATTTCGGCTATGACGAGGCACTGTCGCATCTGATGCAAGGCGGCGGCGATGCCATACTGGTGCCGAGCCGGTTTGAGCCTTGCGGGCTGACCCAGCTATATGGGCTCGCCTATGGCTGCGTGCCGGTAGTGGCGCGTACCGGCGGATTGTCCGACACGATCATCGATGCCAATCCGGCAGCACTGGCAGCGGGCGCGGCAACCGGCATCCAGTTCGACGGGGTGCATTATCATGCGCTCGCTTCCGCCATCAGCCGCACGGTCGAGCTCTACCGCCAACCAAAGCTGTGGCAGAAAATCCAGCGCCGCGGCATGTCTGCAGATTTTTCATGGGCGCGCAGCGGCGCGGAATATGCGGCCATCTATCGCCAGCTTGTGGAGGAAAAGGCGTGACAAAAACCATCCCCACCACACCGTTTGACGGGCAAAAGCCGGGTACCTCCGGACTGCGCAAGAAAGTGCGCGTTTTCCAGCAGCCGAACTATCTCGAAAACTTCATCCAGTCGGTGTTCGATGTGGCCAAACGCAGCGACAATGCCGTTCTGGTCATCGGCGGCGATGGCCGGTTCTACAACCGTACCGCGATCCAGCAGGCGATCCGCATCGCAGCCGCCAATGGCTATGCCAAAGTGATTGTCGGGCGCGGGGGCATCCTGTCGACCCCTGCCGCGAGCCATGTGATCCGCAAATATGGCGCAAGCGGCGGACTGATATTATCCGCCAGCCATAATCCGGGCGGGCCGGAGGAAGATTTCGGTATCAAATACAACATCGCCAACGGCGGCCCCGCGCCCGAAGCGGTAACCGAAGCGATCTATGCCCGGACGCAATCCATCGACCGCTGGTTGACGGTCGAAACTGCCGACATTGATCTCGACACAGATGGCAGCGTGGCCGTGGCCGGGATGACGGTCGAGGTCATCGATCCGGTCACCGATTATGCCGAATTGATGGAAAGCATGTTTGATTTCGGCACAATCCGCGCGGCAGCTTCTGGCGGTTTCACCATGGCGTTCGACGCGATGAGCGCGGTCACCGGCCCCTATGCAGTGGAAATTCTCGAACGGCGGCTCGGTTTTGCGACGGGAACGGTCCGCAATGGCATGCCATTGGAGGATTTTGGCGGGCATCATCCCGATCCCAATCTGGTCCACGCCAAACATTTATACGATACGATGATGGCCCCCGATGCACCCGATTTCGGCGCGGCCTCAGACGGTGATGGCGACCGCAACCTTATCATCGGCAAGGGCATTTTCATCACTCCGTCGGATTCGCTGGCAATGCTGGCTGCCAATGCACATCTCGCGCCCGGCTATGCTACTGGGCTGAAGGGCATTGCCCGTTCAATGCCAACCAGCGCTGCCGCAGATCTCGTGGCAAAGTCGCTCCAAATCCCGTGCTACGAAACGCCGACCGGATGGAAGTTTTTTGGCACGCTGCTTGATGCCGGCTTGGCCACCATCTGCGGCGAGGAAAGCGCAGGCACCGGCAGCGACCATGTACGCGAGAAAGACGGGCTGTGGGCGGTACTGCTGTGGCTCAATATCCTTGCAGTACGGCAGATCAGCGCCGACAAATTGGCGCACGAACATTGGGCGCGTTTCGGGCGGAATTATTATGCGCGGCATGATTATGAAGCGATTGAAACTGCGCGAGCCAATGCGCTGATCGATGCGCTGACCGCTGCCTTGCCCGAACTGCCCGGCCAGACGTTCGGGCCGCTGACAGTGGCCGAGGCCGACAGTTTTTCCTACACCGATCCGGTCGATGGATCGAACAGCGCCAATCAGGGACTACGTATCTTGTTTGAAGGCGGATCGCGGGTTGTTTACCGGCTATCCGGCACTGGCACGGAAGGGGCAACATTGCGTGTCTATCTCGAACGCTACGAACCCGCTGACGGAGCAATCGACCGCGAAACGCCCGATATGCTGCAAACCATCATCACCGCCGCAGACGAAATTGCCGGCATTGCCCATCATACCGGACGCAGCGCGCCCGATGTGGTGACGTGACACCAACCTACGGCGCCAGTTGCACCAAGGGTAAAACCCGCTTCCGGGTGCGCGCGCCGCGCGCATCAGCGCTGTGGCTATGCCTGTTTGACGGCGATACCG
>JBATLU010000265.1:0-2662 GCA_049289475.1 Pontixanthobacter sp.
CGCCCGTTCGGCGCGGGCTTGTCGGAAGGCCAGCACCACCGCCCGCGTTTCGGGCTGTCGCCATGCGCTGGGGAGTTGCTTGCGTTCCGGGGGGATCGTTAACCCTCGTTCGAGGTGGCTGCGCATGTCGATCCGTTCGGCGCGGCCCGCGTGGGCGAGCGCTGCGTTGCAGGCGATTTCCCAGCGTTGCCGCAGTCCTTTGAGGTGGGCGACTCGCTCTGCTGCGCTGAGATAGCCACCACCGTAGGGACCGTAGCCTTTTTTCGCGCCGCCTTTCTCTGGGGCTTTGGGATTGTGGCGGCGGAAATACTGGTTGGGATCGCGGTCGATCCCGTCGGTTTGCCGCTCGGAGAACATCAGGTGAACATGCGGTTGGTCGTGGCCGTCGGCGGCTTGGGGGTTGTGGATCGCCCATTGGTAGGCGTGGCGCTCGCCGAGTTCTTGTTGAACGAATCCACGCACTAGGGCGAGCCGTTGCGCGGGAGTCAGTTCGCGTGGGAGCGCGATTTCCATTTCCCGGTAGGTGGTACCGTTGGCCCGTTCGTGGGTGTCGGCGGCTTGCCAGAATCGGTTGGGTTCGGTGTCGGCCCAGGCTGGGAGGTTACCGGTTTCCTTCGCTTCCAGCCCTTCCCCGTGATGGAGCCGTCGGGCGTATTGCGCTTCTCGCGCGATATAGGCGGCGTGCGCGGCGGCTTTTCCCACTTTGCCAAATTTCATCGAGAGTCGGGCGAGGGCCATGTCGATCAACCGCGTTTCAATTTCGGGGGTACGTCGTAGGGGGCGAAGCCCCCTCGACCGCGCGGTTTCTTGGAGACGACCGAAGGGAGGTGACAAGAAACCATTAAGCGCGCCTTTTGCTTGCAAAAGGATTCTAGCGGCTCACCACTGGTTACGCTAGTCGACAAGCTAAGGTTGGGTTATCGCCATCGGACGGCGGTGCGCCGATAAGAGCTCAGTGGCAACGGGAGAGTGTTACACTGGCGACGGTCAATGCGAAGGAGGGAGTTCGGATGTCCGAGAATGCGAATGCGCGGTGGTTGGCGGATCGCGTGGCCTATTTGCGTCAACTGAAAGCGCCGAGTGAACCACAGCGGTTGTTGATGATGTTGGCCGAGAAGCTGGATCGCTCGCCCGCCGATGATCGTCATTTGGCGGTGTTGGTCCGCGCCGAGAAGGCCGATGAGCGCTTTGCGAAGTTGCGGGGCTTGGCCGCGAAGGTGGTGTCCGAGGAGAAGGCCGCCACCCGCAAGGCCCGTAACCATCGTTTGATTCAGCAAGGTCTGCTGTTTGATTTGGTTGGCTTGGAGTCCCGTGATCCCGCCGAGTTGGCCGGCGCCCTGGCGGCGCTCGCCGAGCTCGATGATCCTGCCCGTTGGGCGCAGTGGAAGAGCAAGGGGCAAGCGGTGTTGGCGCGGAAGGCGGAGATGAAAGAGAAGGGGTAATGCGGCGCGGATGGAAGGCGTCCGCGTGCAGTGTTTATTCCGGCCCATGGCGGTGGTTGACGATAAGAACAGCGTCGGTGCTTTCAAACGGGAGCAGAATTCGTGCCGGTTAGTATTTGCAAGGCGGCAGCCGGATTCAGAATGGCGATTTCCTGAAAGGGGTGTAGAACCAGTAAATCGCGGTCCCCGGTGACGATCAGACTGGCTTTCGCAGCCAACGCGCACGCGATGATGGCGTCATCGTCGGCATCGGTGGGAACTGTGCGGGCGATAGGCGGTGGGGCGATGGTCTGCGCCAGTGCGGCATAGCCACGCAGGATACCGTTCGGTGTCAGACCGTGGGCGGCGAGCGGAACGGCGAACTTTTCGCGAGCCAGTACCTCGCCCAACTCGTCGAGCAACACGGCGCTGGTGTACGGGGTGATGGCGTTTTGTCGTGCCAAATCCAGCAAGCGGCGGGGCGGGCCTCCCCACAGTAGACCCGACACGACTACGTTGGTATCCAGCACGACCCTCACGGTTGCCGGTCGATGTGGCGGGCAGCGCGTACCGCGTTTACCTCTGCCTGAATTTCTTCAAGACTAAGGGGCGGAATTTCTGCTGCGGCCAACTGGTCGGCGGCCTCGAAAAAGCCATCTCGCTCCTGACGGCGCACGGCTTCGCGCAGTAGGTGTTCAATCGCGGCCGGTTCGAGCAATCCGGCTTGTTGGGCCGCTTGTGCTAAGCCGTCGGAAAGGTTCAGCGTCAACTGCACGGTCGTCATGGCACTCCCCGAAATGTCTTTATCCTGTTCAAAATGGCAAATTTATCATTCGATGACAAGCGTAAAACTACCCTGAATCCCGTA
The DNA here is from genome assembly GCA_049289475.1 of Pontixanthobacter sp. Lineage (GTDB taxonomy): Bacteria > Pseudomonadota > Alphaproteobacteria > Sphingomonadales > Sphingomonadaceae > Pontixanthobacter. The sequence continues at coordinate 2,290 of JBATLU010000265.1, forward strand.
GTACACGAGGATGGCTGTGACAGAAATCAAGAGTTTTGACACGAATTCCCATCTCTGCTCAATCAACGGCTTGGTTGTGTCATAAATCAGGGACTTAGTGTTCCTTTTTTGTGACAGACCCAGATATACTTACGACAACCTCAAACGGCTTCGCTGTAAGACTTTGCGACTTCAACACGAACGTCATTGTTCTTCAAAAATTGGAAATCGTTTGCTTTTTCGTAGGATATGATCGGCGCGCTAATAACTAATTCTACTTTGTCAGAACACCTGTCACTATTCGTTAAGTTGCTGTTTGCGATAGGCCGAATCGATGGCGGCCTGTCGTTTTCGGTGGCGGACTTCCATCTGGCGGAGGATCTCCTCCAAGGTG
>JBATLU010000266.1:0-4435 GCA_049289475.1 Pontixanthobacter sp.
GCGCAGAACAGCATTGCGGTTTCCGCCTCGTGAAAACGCAGCAGATTGACCACCGCATTTTCGATTTCAGACGGAGAGATTGTCACCGCCTGATAGGAAATATCGCCGTGGCCGCGATCATCGCCGACGGTGGAGATACGCAGTGCATTTTGTTGGTACCGCTTGGCCAGCGCGATAATCGGCTTGGGCATTGTGGCCGAGAACAACAGCGTCCGGCGGCCTTCGGGGGTCGCGTCGAGAATTTCCTCGAGATCTTCACGGAAGCCCATGTCGAGCATTTCATCGGCTTCATCGAGCACCGCAACTTTCAGCGCCGAGAGGTCAAGCGCGCCGCGCTCCAAATGGTCGCGCAAACGGCCCGGCGTTCCGACAACAATCTGCGCGCCGCCGCGTAAGGACCGGCGTTCTTTTGACGCATCCATGCCGCCAACACAGGTGGCAATGCGCGCACCGGCCTTGGCATAGAGCCAAGACAGTTCGCGGCTGACCTGCAGCGCCAATTCGCGCGTCGGGGCGACGACCAAGGCTTGCGGCAACATGCCATAAGGCACGCTACCATCTTCATTCAGCAATTGTTCGGCCATCGCCAAGCCAAAGGCCATGGTCTTGCCAGAGCCGGTTTGCGCCGAGACGACCAGATCCCGCCCTACGGCTTCTGCTTCGATAACGGCGGCCTGTACGGCGGTGGGTTGTTCATAGCCGCGTTCGGCCAGCGCTTCGCCAAGGATTGGCGGCAATTCGGTAAAACTCATGGGACTCGCAATGTCTAAAGGTCGCCGGATTGCCTGTATGACATTGGGAGACACTATCTATCAGCCGCACCTCGCGACTTGTGATGAGGCACTATACACAGATAGAGCCGGTTTGGCTTGTTATTTTTTGTGCAGGTGCGAAGGGATGCGACGGCGGATTGATTAAGACCGCCGCCACACCCAATAGCTCACCCCATTGCAGCACGTTCACGCACATCGTCAAAGCTGTGGCGAAACAGCATTTTGCCGTCACGCCAGACCGGCTTGAGCAGATTATTGGCCGGATCAATCGCGTCGAGCCGCCTCGCAACCATCCGCCCGTTTTCCAGCACCACTGCCTGACGGCCCGCCTTGCTGGCCTTGCCCGGATCAGTAGCGGGGTCTTTCGACACATCGTGCCACTTACCTTCGTTATCCTGCATCGCATTGGCCTTCATCGCGAAGCGCAAAGTGTCGCGGTTAACCGATTGCAGCAGCCCGCCGCCCATGCCGAAGGCGATGTTGTCGACGGCAAAGCCATCGGCAATCACCCGGTCAACCAACCTGCCAATGCTTCCAATATTCATCCCGTCGCCTTGAATTACGCGAACATGCGGGTCGAGCACGCGGAAACCTTTGGCATTGATGCTGCCGCCAAAAATATCCCATAATTTGGCGAGAGTGCGCGCCGGTGTTTCGACCGGATCGCCGCTATCGGGCCGCACTACCAGCGTACCTTTGCGCGCCAACACTTTGTCCTTCAGCGAACCGCCCCAGATATTCTCGACCGCATTGTCGAGGTCATAGCTGTCGGAGACGACCGCAACCAAAGCGCCCTCGCCATCAAAACTGTCGAGCATATTGGCATAGGCCGCTTCCTCGCGGCTCTCGCCCCAACTGGTCATGGTGCTGTGCTCTGCCGCCGGAATCGAGAAACCGGGCATATCGGCGCCGTAATAGCGGCGAGCCGCCATGATTCCTTCCAGAGTGTCGGTGCCGCTGAAATTGACCAGATGCGCCATGCCGCCCAGCGCCGCGCTTTCGCCCGAGCTAACCCCGCGCGCGCCGAAATCATGCAGCTTGAAAGGCAATTGATCCGCCGCATCGTCAGACGATTTCGCCAGACCCGCCGCGATGATCTGGCGGCATTTCCAGCTCAAAGTAGCAACCGTAGTGGGATACCACACCGCGCGCAGCAACGCCGTTTCAATGAAAGTGGTAAGCCACGGCATCCGCTCATCAGTGTTGTGCAGCTGATACAGCGGTACCCCGCTTGGCACCAACGTGCCTTCGGGCAAAGCACTGATCTCGATCGGCAGGAACCCGCCGTGATCGGCCAGAATGGCGTCCCACCCTGCGCGGTTGAAAGGCACCCCATGCGCAGCGCAAATCGCTTCGGCTTCGTCAATATCGGCTTGCGAGATTGGTGTGCCGAGATAGTCGATCAGGAAGGGTTGCAGTCCGAAGAAGACAATATCCTCGGCAAAATCATTGGGCCGGCTTTCTCCGTAAGCGCTGATTACCTGCGCTTCGGGTGGATATTGCAGGAAGTGGCTTTGTTTATAACTATCGGCGGCAAGTATCAGATTGGTCATGATGTGAACTCCTCACAAGGAATTGAGCAGGCGGGGCTCCCCCGTCTGCGGGTTAGAGGTCGGCCATTTCTTCAATGATCGACCAATGGTCTTCGAACAGCATTTCAGGCCGCAATTCGCCTAGCCGGTACCATTTGGCATGCGCGGCATCATCACCGCCCTTCACTTTGAACAAGCTGTGCCGCTCCGGCAGGTGGAACAGGAAGGCATGGGTGATGATCCGTCCTCTAAGCGAGCGGCCCGGCGCATCGAATATGTGGCTGCGGCTGTCTTCGATAAAGCTGGCAAGCATCGCAGGCGGGATTTGCCCCTTGCTGTCGCCTATTTCGGTTTCCTCGCGAAGCTCGCGAATGGCCGCATCGCGCACCCGTTCATCGCGGTTTACGAACCCGCCAGGCAATGCGAGCAAGCCCTTGCCCGGTAAGCGCCCACGCTCGATCAGCAGGATATGGCCCGACTGAATCACCACCGCATCGGCGGTAACAAACGGCCCTTCGCCCCATTGCTTGGGATATTCCTCCAGAAATTCGCATTCGGCGAGCAGAGCCTTGAACGCGTCACCCATTTTGAACGCATCAAGCTGTTCGGCCACGCCCTTTGACAGGATCGAATGCGGCACTTCGGGAATACGCGCGAAATAGCGTGCGCGGATATCGGAAGAACTGAATGTGCCATATTGGCTGTCGATCTGGATATTGCCCCAGCTAGGAAACATCTTGAGATAATAGCTCGATTGATCCTTGCCGAAGCCGCTCAGCGAGATCGCAAAATCATCGAGCTCGTTTGCCTGAAAGCCGCTGTTGCCCTCTGTCAGAACAATCTCATGCACGCGGCGCTGCACTTCGGCAGTCCAGGCATTGTCCGAATAGAGATGATCCTCGAGCGGTTCGACCACCAATTGTCCCTGCGCCATTTCATAGGCAAAGGACGAGCGAAGCATATGTTCGCGCTCATCATAAGTGAACGGGTTGCGCGGATCGCGCGCGACATTGGCCGATCCAATTAGCACGATCAGCCGGTCGACTTGTTCCAGTGATTTACGGATGACATATTCATGGCCGATATGCAGCGGCTGGAAGCGTCCGATAAAGACGCCAAATGAGGCTTTTCTAGCCATAACCGAGACTCCCTCAGTAGATTTACGCCACCGGACTCCCCGATGGCTTCGCAAGATTGGACCCGCGTAACGGGAACATCAAATGCAAATATCGCCGCAACAGGTTGCGAAATTATCAATGTCGAGAGTGGATGGTTGGAGCGGGTAAGGGGAATCGGCCGCTGGCATCAACTCGTGCAGGGTCTTGCTTAAGGTATCATAATCCAGTTTAGCAGCTTTACACCTCGCTGACTCGAGAACCAGTCGGTCCGCTATGGCCCACAAGCGGGCGTCGTTTTGCAGACCGAGTGCATCCTTCCGGGCCCACAGGTCAGTCTATTTTGCACCGGTAAGCGAGAAGCTTTTGCTGACGACGAGCGACACGATGGTTTCGGGGTCCTTGTCCACGAGAGAATTTGTCGTGCTATCGAGATTCGTGCCTCCCCACGAATAGTCGAGCTTGAGTCCGAGCCCGGTTTTGAGATCATCATCAACAAAGACCAGCGCAGGGATCGAGAGGGTCCACCGATCGGGATCGCCTTTCGGGGTCTCCTTACCGAAGGCGTAGGCGAGCTTGGGCGAAATTGCGGCTGTCGGTCGCCAACCGTTTCCTCCAAACAGGAAGCGCAGTTCGGCAGCCGGCGTGTAGACCATTCGGTCCGCAGGGGACGCATCGAAATAGCCCTTGCAGCTCCCGAGGGAGAAGGGCGCGGAGGTCGTAGTCGCAGGACAATAGAGAGTCTTGTTGGCATCTTTGTCGAATCCGAACTTACGCGCCACCGAGAAGCTCACTACACCCACCGTCTGGGTTTTGGTCTCGTCAGCACTGAACCGTCCAAACCAATAGGGCGTCACTGACCACGCTATCTCGCGGTCCTTCACGAGTGCGGCATCCTCGAATTTTTCATCAAAGGAGCCGGTGAAGAGCGTGGTGAAACCGCCATCGCGCAAATACTCTGCTGAGGGCCTTGAAATCGATCCTGCCACACCAATTCCCCAACGTGCGACAAGGT
>JBATLU010000267.1:0-1684 GCA_049289475.1 Pontixanthobacter sp.
GCTTCAACGCATCGAGGATGGTTTCTTCCAGAAGATCGCGGCGCATCGTCCGGCGATTGTCGCATGTGCCCTTGTTGCGGGCATTGGCACAGCCGACACGGACGCCATTGAGATTGACGATCCCGCCGCCGCAAACACCGCAAGCCATCAGTCCCGAGAACAGATAGCGTGGACGCTTGCGATCCCAGAAGCCTTCTGTATTCCAGTCGGCTTTCTGGTCTTGCTGCCGTCCCTTGACCGCACGCCAGAGATCATCAGGAATGATCCGCAGCTCCGGCACGTCCTGGATGATCCAGTCCGCTTCCGGATTCAGACGCGAGACGCGCTTGCCGGTTTCAGGGTCCTTGATGTAGCGCAGCCGGTTCCAAACGAGCCTGCCGATATACAGCTCGTTGTTCAGGATACCGGTTCCGCGCTGGCGATTGCCGTGAATGGTGGACGGCCCCCAGCCTTTGCCTGATGGACCGGCAACAAGCTCGGCGTTCAGGTCCTTGGCGATGGCGCGCGGTGACTTGCCACCGGCATATTCATTGAAGATGCGGCGGACAACATGGGCTTCGCCGTCATTGATGGTACGGTCGCCACGCTGCGGTGTCCCGTCTGACGCTATCTTCCTCACCACGTCATAGCCGTAAGAATTTCCGCCGCCTGACTTGCCGGCTTCGACACGACCGCGCAGGCCGCGCCGTGTCTTGTCGGCGAGGTCTTTCAAGAACAGCGCATTCATCGTGCCCTTGAGGCCGATGTGAAGATCGGAGATTTCACCTTCAGACAGCGTCACGATCTGCACGTCGGCAAAACGCATGCGCTTGTAGAACGAAGCGATGTCGGCCTGGTCGCGGGAAAGCCGGTCGAGTGCTTCGGCGAGAACGATGTCAAACTTTCCGGCGAGCGCGTCTTCGATCAGGCGCTGAATGCCACCACGCAGCATGGAAGCGCCCGAAGTCGCGTGGTCTTTGTACTGACCGGCGATGGTCCAGCCTTCACTTGCAGCGCGCTCCTGACACAGGCGGAACTGATCCTCGATCGAGGCTTCACGCTGATGGTCTGATGAATAGCGGGCATAGATAGCGGTTCGAGTCATTGATCATTCCCCCCGCGATGGCGTGGGCGGTCCTTGTCGGACAGTTTGGGTTGCATGGCCGCATAATCGCGCTCAGCGGCCCGTCTGGCAAGATACCGCACCAATTCAGCCAGCTCGTGCTTGCGCGCATCCACGAGTTTCTTTGGGCGTCTATCGCTATTTCTATGCCTTTCCGAGCCTTTCATGGCTCCGATATGGCCTATTCGGGAGTAAAATTGGTGGTCACAGGCAGGTCAAAGCGCCGTAGCGCGGCCTCAAACATGGCCATCAGAGCCAAAAAGCGGCGAGTGTTAAGATTTTGTTAAAACCAATAATTTTATAATATAAATAGATATTATGACTTTGAAAGACCATTGGCCTTGTTACATGAAGATGGATGAGGCGAGAGAAATACTTGCACAAATGGGCATTAAGCTCACGAAACGTCAGATGCAGCGCGCTGCCGAGAAAGACGCGTCTGGTCGCCGAAAGCTCCCGTTTTTTGTTGATCCCATTGATAAAAAACTAAAAATCGAGAAGGGTGATCTCGTGCGCATCTATCGGCAATTACAGATAGATGCACGCAATAACTTGCGCGATTGAAGTATTTATGATTCTTTA
>JBATLU010000268.1:0-1677 GCA_049289475.1 Pontixanthobacter sp.
CTTCGTCATCGGCGTCGTAATCGAGCCGATCAAACACGAGTTTCACCTCACCGACACCGAACTGGGTGCGGTTGGCGGCCTTGCCCACGCTATCGCCTATTCCGCTTTCGTGTTGCCGGTTGGCTGGCTGCTGGACCGTACGAACCGGGTCAAGCTGCTCGCCGCAATGCTCGGCATCTGGAGCATGATCACGGCGCTAGGGGCCCTTGCGACCGGATTCTGGTTTCTCTTTCTAATGCGCATGGGCGTCGGCGCGGCCGAATCTGCAAGTTCACCTGCAAGCCAGTCGCTTGTCGCAAGCATCTTTCCGATCAAGGAACGCGCGGGCGCCATGGGTTTGGTTTTCGCCGGAACTGCGGTCGGAACTGGCTTTGTCTTCGCCATCGGCGGCCCAATCGCGGAATATTATGGGTGGCGAGCCGTGTTCCTGGTGGTGGGCGTACCTGGTGTGCTGCTCGCGCTGTTCATGTGGTTCTTTCTTGCCGAGCCGCCGCGCAGCGCCGAAGGCGATGCCGTCGAGCAACCGGCCCCTATGCTGCATGCCTGCAAGTTCTTTTTCTCCAGCCGTCCGGCCTTTTTTGCGACGATGGGATCTATGATCGTGGCGATGAACATTGCCTCGATCTGGACCTGGACAGCACCGATCCTGATCCGTGAACAAGGCTTTTCGCTCGCCTATGCCGGCGTAATCATCGGCATTGCGGCTGGTCTGATCAAATTTGCCGCCTCGATCCTCTCGGGTTTCCTTGGCGACAGGATTGCAAAAGGGCGGATCAACCGGCTGTGGATCGTTCCCGCGATTGCCCTGGTGCTCACCGTGCCGATCGGCTTCGGAATTTCGTTCGCTCCCAATCAATACGTCGCGGTCGCGCTCGTCATGGCGCTGGGATTGACCATGGGCGCGCATTACGCCGCTCCCAAGACTATCGTGATGTCCGTAACCCAGCCGAATATGCGCGGGTCCGTCGCCGCTGTCGAACAACTGGTGATCAATCTGTTCGGTGTATCTGTGGGTCCGCTGATAACGGGCGCGATCTCGGACTACCTGGGCGGAGATGTCAGCCTTGCCATGGCCGCGACACTGAGCTTCAACATTTTTGCGGCTCTGGCTTTCTGGTATTCAACCGGGGCAATGCCTGATGATGCGACCGACCCGAAGATGGCCCACGCCTGAGTCGGCATCATCAAGCTGAAATCACCAGCAGCGATCCAGCAAAGCCGCCAGTTCGTCTTCAGTTACCCGGCGAGGGTTCTGAAAGAAGAAGAAATCGTCAGGCGCTTCCCGGGCGATGTATGCCAAGTCCTCGCGCGCAACGCCGATGTCGCGCAGTCTCGTCGGTAAGTCGAGCTGGGCAAACAAGTCGCCACAAGCATCAACCAGCGCTTCGGCACCTCCTGTAACCGGACCGCCAAACGCCTGTACCGCATCGCCAAGCCGACCTTCGGTCGCCTCGGCGTTGAACCGGATCGTGTGCGGAAGCACAATGGCCTTGACCAGCCCGTTCGCCACCTTGCAGCGCGCACCGATTGTGTGTCCGAGCGCCGAGGCCAGGCCAGAGCCGGTGAAATCGGTACCATTTCCGATAAGCAAAGCTGCCAGCATCAGCGCGCCTGCGGTGTCGGCGGCGCCGTGGCCCGATGAATAGTCCGGAAGATTGCGGGCGATCAGTCGCAAAC